>NZ_BDLQ01000013.1:0-15560 GCF_002049255.1 Carboxydocella sp. ULO1
CCTGTCGCCCTGCCCCGCGGGGGCAAATCAAGTATTCGGAAAGGAGGCGAAAGCCTGGTCTGGGGGCCGACTTGACTGAAAATAAAAATAGTCAAGTTTTTTGAACCAGGTGGAGAGCTTTGGGCAAAGTTATCGCTATTGCCAATCAAAAGGGCGGGGTAGCTAAGACTACTACTGCCGTTAATTTAAGTGCCTGTCTGGCAGTGAAGGGCAGAAAAACGCTGTTAATTGATATTGACCCCCAGGGAAATGCCAGTTCCGGTTTGGGAGTGGATAAAGATAAACTGGATGTTTGCATCTATGATGTTATTATTAATGGCTTGCCATTGTTGCATGCGGCTTTGCCTGCCGAAATTGCCAATCTGGAAGTGGTTCCGGCTACCATTCAACTGGCTGGGGCGGAGATTGAGCTGGTGGCCATGATTGGCAGAGAGAGCAAACTGAAAAAGGCTCTGGAAAAAATCAGGGATAAGTACGATTATATTATTATTGATTGTCCTCCCAGTCTGGGGCTATTGACCTTAAATGCCTTGACAGCAGCTGATAGTATTTTAATACCCATCCAGTGTGAATATTATGCTCTTGAGGGATTAGGTCAATTATTAAATACTATTGAGCTGGTGCAAAAACACCTTAATCCGGATTTACAGATTGAAGGGGTTTTATGTACCATGTTTGATGCCAGAACCAATCTTTCGCTTCAGGTAGTAGAGGAAGTAAAAAAACATTTCCCGGAAAAAATCTTTAAAACCATTATTCCCCGTAATGTTAGGCTAAGTGAAGCCCCCAGCTATGGCCAGCCTATTATTACCTATGATCCTCGTTCCAAAGGGGCAGAAATGTATCAAGAGTTGGCAGAGGAAGTGATTGAACGTGGCTAAGAAAGGCTTGGGTAAAGGTTTAAATGCTTTGATACCCGGGCGCAAGGAAGAAGAAACCCGGGAAAATGGGGTTAATGAAATACCGGTTGCCTTGATAGCTACCAACCCCTGGCAACCGCGGCAGGAATTCAATCAGGCTCGATTGGAGGAACTGGCCAAATCCATTGAAAAGAGTGGTCTAATTCAGCCCATAATCGTCAGAAAAACCGGTGATGGTTATCAATTGATTGCCGGGGAAAGAAGATTAAGAGCTTATCGGTATCTTGGCAAGGAGACAATTCCTGCTATTATCAGGGCAGTAGATGATGGTCAGGTTCTGGAACTGGCCCTTCTGGAAAATATTCAGCGGGAAGAGTTGAATTGTCTGGAAGAGGCAGAGGCAATCAGGAGATTACAGGAAGAATTCAATTATACTCAGGAAATGTTAAGTCAGAGGTTGGGCCGTTCTCGTTCGGCTATTGCCAATACCCTGCGATTATTGCAATTATCGGAGCCGGTTAGAAAAGCTTTACGAGATGAGCAGATAACTGCTGGTCATGGGCGGGCCCTCCTGGCTTTGAACAGTGAACAGGATCAGAACCTGGCCTTGAAACTGGTGATTGAAAAAGGTCTTTCAGTGCGGCAGACCGAAGAACTGGTAAAAAACTGGCCCCGACAGCAAAAAAGTGAACAGACCAGGGAAAAAAAAGAAAAGAAAGTGGCTGCTGTACTGGTTGATATAGAGGAGATTTTAAAAAGAAAACTGGGCACAGGAGTAAAGGTAAAAGGAAAAGAGAATAAAGGTAAAATCGAAATAGCTTATTACTCGGAAGAGGAGTTACAGAGGATAATTGAATTAATAGCCGGTGAGGAATGTTTCACGTGAAACATTTTAAATCAACACAGGGATAAACCTGTGTTATTTTTTTGGTAAAAATTTTGTCTATTCAGGGAGTAAAGCTGAATGTTATAATATTTAGCGTGATTAGAAAGAAGGTGAGAGGAGATGGATCCACTTACTCATGGAGTAATTGGTGGACTGGTGGCACTGGGGGCAGGTAATGCTGTCAGTTTATCAGAACCAGCTTTTATAGCATCAGTACTGGGGGCAATGGCACCTGACCTGGATATTGTTTATCATCTCAAAGGGCAATTAAGCTATCTGGAAAATCACCGGGGTAAATCCCATGGGCCAGTGGGCCTGATCCTCTGGAGCAGCCTGGTTACATGTTTTTTGGCTTTATTTTTTGATGATATCAGCTGGCAGACCTGGGTTTGGGCTTTAATTGGTGGAATTAGCCATACCTTAATGGATGCTTTTAATTCCTATGGTATCCATTTTACCAAGCCTGGTAGAAGTAAAAAAATCTCATTTAATCTGGTACAGGTGTTTGATCCGATAATTTTGCTGCTGGGAGTACTGGGATTAGTGTATTCTTCGCCATTTCAGGCAAGATTAGCTCTGCTGGCCATTGCGGGCTGGATGGTGGTGCGTTATTGTTGTCGCAAAATAGGAGAGAATAAAATTAGAACCTGGCTATCCAGAGTAAAAGGCCAGCAACCGGATAAAATTATAGTAATGCCAGCGATGTGGGGATTGTGGAAATGGGATTTTGTGGCTGAATTTACCAGTCAATACATCAGTGGTAGCTGGTGGATGAATACGGATAAAAAGGTGATTTTAAAAGAAATTGATAAAGTGGAAAGGGATATAAAAGAGAAAGTCCTGGAAACGGAAGCGGGTAAATTCTTTACCCTTTTGACTCCTGTTTATGCCATAACCAGAGAACGATGGCAAGACCGGGAAGCTTTTGTTCTCTATGACCTGCGCTATTTAGTGGGTGACCGCTATTTACATCGGGCAACTGTGATTTTGAACGAACAGGGCCAGCCTCTAACCCAGGTGATTCAGCCCTTTAGTGAGCAAAATTGTATAAATTTATAAACATTGAACCCGCTCGTACCCCGGGCGGGTTTATCATTGAGGCAAAATGTGATATGATACTATATATGCAGCTTAAAAGGGGGGAAATACAAAGTGATCTACCTGGATAATGCAGCTACTTCCTGGCCCAAACCCCCGTCGGTAGCAGAGGCAATGACCAAAGCAGTGAAGGAACTGGGGGCCAATCCGGGACGAGCAGGGCATCAGATGGCATTAGAAGCAGGTAGAGGTATTTATCGTACCAGGGTTTTATTAGCGAAGTTGTTTAATATCAAAAACCCGTTACGGATTGCTTTCACCCAGAATGCCACTTATGCCCTAAACCTGGCTTTACTGGGTCTCCTTCAACCAGGAGATCATGTAATCACTTCTACCTTAGAACATAACTCTGTTGCTCGACCCCTGTATTATCTAAGCCAGAGAGGAGTCAAAGTGACCAAAATCGGACTGAATGAAGCCGGGGAATTTGATCTGGATTTACTGGAGAAGTCTTTTCAGCCCAATACTCGCCTGGTTTGTCTAACCCATGGCTCCAATGTGAGTGGTCATATCTTGCCGATAGAAAAAATCGGAGCCCTTTGCCGGTCCAGACAGGTCAAGTTTATGGTTGATGCGGCGCAGACAGCAGGGGTTATCCCCGTGGATGTAGAAAAGATGAACATAGATATTCTGGCTTTTCCAGGTCATAAAGGGTTATATGGACCCCAGGGCACCGGTGGTTTATATATAGCCGAGGGGATTGAACTAAAACCACTGGTTACCGGAGGTACTGGTTCCCATTCGGAATATATGGAGCAGCCGCAAGTAATGCCAGACCAGCTGGAAAGCGGCACTCCCAATACTCCGGGGATTTTCGGTCTGGGTGCCGGTGTAGAATTCGTTTTGAAAACGGGAGTAGAACAGATCCATGCCCGGGAACAGGCATTAACAGAAAAATTGCTGGCCGGTCTGAGAGCTTTGCCTGAAGTTATCGTGTATGGGCCGGCCGAAGAACGTTTGCCGGTGGTTTCCATTAATATCAAAGGGGCAGAGACTTCAGAAGTAGGGTTTATTCTGGACAAGGTCTTTAATATTGCCTGCCGTACCGGTTTGCACTGTGCACCGGAAGCCCACAAAACTCTGGGAACATTTCCGATTGGAACAGTGCGTTTCAGCCCGGGCTGGTTTAACACAGACGAAGATATAGATAAAACAATCGAGGCAATTAAAACCATAATTAAAGAGATGAAGGGAGCATAGGGAGTGGGGACGATTATCAATGTACTGGCGATTATCGCCGGTACTATTATCGGGATTATTCTGGGTCGCAGTTTTAAAAAGGATATAGCTGATACCATCCAGCAGGGTCTGGCCCTGGCTGTACTCCTGATCGGGGCCCAAATGGCTGCCAAAGAGACGGATACTTTGATTGTGATTTTTGCCCTGGTCATTGGCGGCTGGTTGGGGAGCTGGCTGGAAATCGAAGAAAAATTGCTGGCCTTCGGTCGCTGGGTGGAGAACAAAATGGCAGCCCAGGGGGAAGGGAAGGTTGCTGCTGCTTTTATGACGGCCAGCCTGATTTATTGTGTTGGCGCTATGGCTATTATGGGTTCTCTGGAAGAAGGATTAACAGGCAAATATGATACTCTGTTAGCCAAAAGCCTGCTGGATGGGGTCTCGGCCATTATTTTTGCCTCCACCATGGGCTGGGGTGTGGCTCTTTCGGCCCTCTCCGTAGGGGTTTATCAAGGAGCGATTACTTTACTGGCCGGCTGGATTAAGGGTTTTCTTTCTCAGGCTGTTATAAATGGTATGACGGTAACCGGCGGCTTATTGATTGTAGGTATAGCCTTTAATATTCTGGGCTATAAGCCAATTCGGGTTGGGAATCTTTTACCGGCTATTCCGATTGCGGCTATCTTGATGTTACTAAAATAGATAATGAAAAACCCCCGTCAAGGGGGTTTTATTATTACCTACGCCAGTAGGCAGCCCAGGCTTCCTGATATACTTTCAACAGGGATTGACCGCTTATTTCAGCAATACGCTTGCAGTCCTCATACTCAGGAGCCGCTTTTTGGCCGGAAACTTTGAATCTGATCATGCCCCAGCGGGTTTCCACTTCCTGAATCTGACGAGGAAGGGCTCTGCGTTTAACTGGCCATTTGCGCCAGCCCAAAGAGGTAGTGGATTCCGCCAGGATTTGTTCAACCTGACCCAGAGATTCCGCGGGGCAAAGCAAGCCTAAAGTAAAGGCCGGGCGGCCCTTTTTCATCAATATCGGGGTATACCAGGCATCATTGGCGCCGGCGGCTAGCAGTTTATCCAGCACATCGGGCAGGGTTTCCGGTTGCTGGTCATCGATATTTGTTTCCAGTTGCCACAAATCTTCTGTAGTCAGCTCGGACAGGGGCTGGTAGAGGATGGCCCGTAAAATGTTGGGCTGTTTTAAAGTTTTGCTACCGGCTCCATACCCGTAGGCCAGGGGTCGGCCCGGAGGGAGGGCGCCCCATTCCTGAACAAAATAACCCAGGATTGCTGCCGCAGTAGGAGTAAGCAGTTCTCCTTGCTCTTCTCCCTGGTATACAGGTATATCCTTGACCAGTTCCAGCGTAGCCGGGGCGGGGACGGAAATTAGCCCGTGCTGGCATTCAATCATTCCTGACCCCAGCGGTAAAGGAGAACAGCCGATAAATGCGGGTTGCAGATAAGATAGGGCTAGGCAACAACCTACTATATCGATAATGGCATCAATGGCTCCCACCTCATGAAAATGGACCTTTTCAATAGTAGTACCGTGAACCCTGGCTTCAGCCTCAGCCAGACGGCGGAAAATGGCAATGGACTGATCCTGAACTGGGGCAGGCAGTTCACTCTCTCTGATCATAGTCTCGATATGGTGCAGGTGCCGATGCGGCTGGGATTCTGGAAAATCCACCTCTAAATGCAGACTGCGAAGGCCGTGGTGTTTTTTTTCCTGCCAGTTCAGCTGCCAGCCCTGCAGGGGTAATGTCTTCAATTGTTGTTCCAGCCAGGAGACTGGTACACCGCAATCAACCAGGGCGGCCAGCAGCATATTGCCGGCTGCTCCAGTGGGGCATTGGAAATAAAGGCCGATACCGCTCATGTTTCTACTCCCCCCAGACGATTGATGGCATTGGCGAGGGCAGCCGCTCCATAACCATTATCGATATTGACTACACCGATGCCGGGAGCACAGCTGTTTAACATGGTTAACAGGGGTGCCAGGCCTTGCCAGTGACTACCATAACCCACACTGGTGGGTACAGCGATAACCGGTTGGCTAACCAGCCCGCCGATAACACTGGGTAAGGCTCCCTCCATGCCGGCGACACAAATGAGAACATTACAGCGCCGAATTTGGGGCAGGAGATGGAGCAAGCGATGCAGGCCTGCTACACCTACATCATAAAACTTCTGCACCGGGTTACCCATCATTTCGGCACAGAGAGCTGCTTCTTCTGCTACCGGCAGATCAGCGGTTCCTGCCGCCAGAATACCGATAGTGCCCAGTTTACGTGGGCGCTGGGGCTGACCATAAGTTAAACAGCGGGCCTGAGGGTGATAGGTCAATTCCGGCAGGGCTGAAAGCACCTTTTCCGCCTTAGGCCGGCTCACTCTGGTTGCAATCACTGTACCGTGATGTTCCTTGAGATGGCTGAAGATCCTGATTAACTGTTTAGCGGTTTTGTTTTGACCGAAGATTACTTCGGGAAAGCCCTGCCGCAGCTGGCGATGAAAATCCAGTTTGGCAAAGCCCAGGTCGCGGAAGGGTAAATCCCTGAGCTGGTCCAGAGCTGCTTCGGGACTAATAGAGCCATCACGAATTTGTTCAAACAGGTTCAGAAGTTTATTTGTATCCATTTTTCACTTCCTCCGACAGGTTTTCATTCATACTGCCACTGCGAAAACCCTGCAAATCCAGGGTAATATAAGTGAAACCCAGGGATTTGAATTTCTCCAGACACTGCTGGCGTAGATTTTCATCAGTTACCAAACGGGCCAGCTGGTCAGGAGCCAGTTCCAGACGGGCAATTTCACCGTGATGACGGACGCGGCAGGGCAGGAAACCCTGCTCTATTAACCAGTTTTCCCCGGCATCGATTTGGAGTAATTTTTCTCTGGTAATAGGGCTACCATAAGGGAAGCGGGAGGACAAACAGGCAAAAGAAGGTTTGTTCCAGGTGGGCAGCTGCCATTCCCGGCTAAGCTGCCTGATTTCTTCCTTGGTTAAACCGGCTTCCAGCAAGGGGCTGATGACTCCAGCCTCTCTGGTAGCCCGGCGGCCCGGACGAAAATCGCTGGCATCATCGGCATTGGCGCCATCATAAATCACCTGTAACTGGTATTGTTGCTGAATAGATTGTAGTTTATGCCATAGTTCCTTTTTACAAATATAGCAGCGGTCAATGGGATTGGCCACAAATTCGGGATCGGCTAACTCCTCCGTTTCCACGGTAAGCAGACGGGCTCCCAGTTGCCGGGCCAGCTGGACCGCGGCCTGGCGTTCCCTTTCCGGATAGGTTTCGGAAAAAGCTGTAACCGCCAGAACCTGATCCGGGCCCAGGGTTTTCAAAGCTGCCTGTAGTAGGAAGGTGCTGTCAACCCCTCCCGAAAAAGCGATCAGGCAGCTGCCATTTTCTTTCAATATCTGTTGCAGACGTTTCAGTTTAGCTTGCATAGCCAAGTTCCTCCTCCAGATGTTACTGCTGACATTGTAAAATGTTGCATCAGCAAAGTCAATGATAGTATACTCTTAAATATAGGAAGGAGGATATGGGATGGAGTTAAACCAGATTTTGCTTCTGATCGGGGCGTTTGAAGGCTTGTTATTCATTTTGTTGATACTGTTCTGGGTTCTGACCAATCGTAAGACAGCTGTCTTGAAAAAATTCCTGCAATCTGCGGAAGGCAGGGATTTGGTAGGATATTTACAACAGCTGGCCGAACGGCTGGATTCCCTGGAAAAACAGGTGAATGAATTGAAGGAAAAACAGATTAAACAGCAAATTACCTTAACTCGTTGCCTGCAAAATAAAGCAGTGGTGAGGTTTAATGCTTTTGAAGACACGGGCAGTGATCTCAGCTTTGCGGTGGCTTTGCTGGATGAACGAGGAGACGGGGTGGTATTGAGCAGTTTGTATGGGCGGCAGGATTGCCGTACCTATGCCAAACCGCTAAAAAATGGCCAATCCCGCTATCCTCTGACTGATGAGGAAAAAGAGGCAATTGCCCTGGCTTTATCGCCCAGAAAAAGCGAATAAAGGGTATGAAAGTAACCGGCCGGGGATACACTAGGCCGGGAGGGGTCTGGTATGTTTGTCAACCGCTATGAAGCAGGCTTGCTGCTCAGGGAAAAAATTAAAGGTAAAAAACTGATTAACCCCCTGGTTGTAGGGGTGCCCCGGGGAGGCATTGTGGTCGCAGCTCCTCTGGCAGAATTACTGGAGGCCCCCCTCAAGGTGATTATTAGTAAAAAGATCGGCTTGCCCCGGAATGAGGAAGTGGCGATGGGAGCAATTACTCCTGGTGGAGAAGCAATAGTGGACTGGGTGCTGGCCAAAAGAGCGGGCCTTACCGATAGCCAGGTGGAAATGGCTATCAGCAAGGCCCGTACTGAATGGGAATTGAAAAAAGAAAAATACCTGCCCTGGTGGGCTGAGGATTTTGAGGACAGGGATGTTATCCTGGTTGATGACGGTATTGCTACTGGTTATACCATCAAGGTAATAGTCAATTATCTAAAAGAACAGCCTTTACTTCAGCTCTGGCTGGCCATTCCCGTGTTGCCGGAAGAAAAACTGGAAGAATTTCTGCCATTAGTTGATCAGTTAGTCTATTTGAAAGCGCCCTCGGATTTCTACGCTGTTGGCCAGTTTTATCAGGATTTTTCCCAGGTGGAAGAAGACGAGGTATTGCGGTATTTATCCTGAAAGTTTACCCAGAGCCTGCTGGCCAGGGAGAGAGCGGAACTGATTGCCTGGGCCATTTTCATTACCACAAACAGACGGGTATTTTGCAGAACGAAATATTCCATGAAACCGCCCACATTAACTATACCGGTAAGATGGATCTGCCCCACCGGGGGCAGATTTTTATTTACCCCTGCTCCTGGCTTCAGGGGACCGCGGGCCAGGGTTATATGACCCACGCTGTCCAGATTGCCTAGAGAGGCGTCAATGGCGATAACGAAAGGATTGGGCCAGGTTTTGTAAATATGCTGGAGTTTTTCTGCCAGGTTGGCAGCATGAACCGGTTCTTCCAGGGTACCCAGTATCCAGAAGGGCTGACAGGGTTTTTGGCTGAGAAGAGTACCGATCAGAGGCCCCAGGGCATCGCCGGTGGAGCGATCGGTACCAATACAAAGTATTAATATGGGCTGACCTGGCAAGACCAGGTCCACCAGCTGCCGGACCAAAAGGCGGGAGAGTTTATCAACAACCAGAGGGTCATCCACGTGGATTTTGTGTTTTTCCATGGGTAACCTCCTGAAACAGAGTTATATCAGAGTATACGCCATTTACCCTCTTTTTATACTTGAACTGCAGGTCTGTCTAAAAAATATACAAGCCAGGCAGGGAAAGGGAGGAATATGTTGAATTATTATTGTAGTGCATAGGTACGGAGGTATTGGTATGGCCGTTGTTAAGACTATCCAGGAAAAATGTAAAAGCTGTTATGCCTGTATCCGCAATTGTCCGGTAAGAGCAATAAAAGTAACGGATAAGCAGGCCCAGATTTTGCCGGAAAGATGTATCAGCTGCGGTAATTGTGTCCGGATATGTGCCCAAAAAGCCAAACAAATAGAAAGCGACTGGCAGCGAATCAGCGAGATGCTGGAAAAAAAGCGCAGACAGCCAGTAATAGCTATTCTGGCCCCTTCCTTTCGGGTGGCTTTTCCCGAGTTTTCTGTAGGTCAGGTAATCATGGCCTTAAAAGCAATTGGATTTAATGAGGTTGAACCGGTTACCAAAGGAATTGAATTGACCGTACCGGTTTATCGGGAATATCTGGCCCGGGTAGAGAAAACGACAGTGATCAGTTCATATTGTCCGGCGGTAGTGATGCTGATCCAGAAACATATGCCGGAATTGATCCCCAATTTAGCTCCCATCGATTCAGCGGTGCTGGCCCTGGCCAAATACCTGAAACTGCAAAACCGGGAAAACCGGGTGGTATTTATCGGGCCCTGTGTAGCTAAAAAAGAAGAGGCCAGGGACGAAAATCTGGTGGGAGTGCTGGATGGAGTGCTGACCTTCAGGGAGATCCGGGAAATCTGGCAAGAAAAAGGAATCAGGCCAGCTATCTATAAAACGCCCCTCAGCTGGGAGGAAAGTTTGACTGAGTTGTTTCCTGTTTCGGGGGGATTGCTGCGCAACCTGGGCATCAAAGGTCGCGATTATAACCTGGAACTGGCTGTGGTTGAAGGTAAAGATGAGTGTCTCAAAGTACTGCAGGCTGTTAAAAGGGGAGAGTTTAACGGGAAATTTCTGGATATCCTTTTTTGTCGCGGTTGTATAGATGGCCCTGAAATTGCCAGCCCCCTGGAGTTTTATGGCCGTAAAAGTCTGCTTTTTTCCCAGCAACGGTCCAGTCAGCCTCCAGTTCAGGGTTTAAAAGTTGCCGGTCTGGACCTTTCCCGCCGTTATATCAATAAGTATCAGCCTTTGCCTGAACCATCAGAGCATGATATCAGAGAGATCCTGAAATTTACCCAGAAAATCAATCCGGAAGATGAGTTGAACTGTGGTGCCTGTGGTTATGAATCCTGCCGGGAAAAAGCCAGGGCGGTTTATCAGGGACTGGCGGAAATTCATATGTGCTTGCCTTACCTGCTCAACTTATCCCAGGGGGAAATCGAATATTATAAAGATCGCTTGCGCAATTTGGATCGCGCCAAACCGATGCTGAGTCTGGAAAGAATTCTGGGGGATTTGCCGGAAGTAGCCCATATCAAGGCTTTAAGCGAAAGGGCAGCCCAGAGCGATTCCACCATTCTCATCACCGGGGAGAGCGGAGTAGGTAAGGAAGTGCTGGCCCAGGCTATCCACTATTTAAGCCCGCGGGCCAATGGGCCGTTTATTGCCATCAACTGTGCTGCTTTGCCGGAGATGCTGCTGGAATCGGAGTTGTTCGGCTATGAAGAAGGGGCATTTACCGGTGCCCGCAAAGGAGGTAAACCCGGCAAATTTGAGCTGGCCAATGGCGGCACCCTGTTGCTGGATGAAATCGGGGATTTACCCCTGACTATGCAGGCCAAACTGTTACGGGTTCTGCAGGAAAGGGTTATAGAAAGGGTAGGAGGAACCAAATCCATTAAAGTGGACATCAGAATCATTGCTGCTACCAACCAGGACTTAAAAAAGATGGTAGCAGAAGGCCGTTTTCGGGCGGACCTTTATTATCGTTTGAATGTTATCGGTATTCATATTCCTCCACTGAGAGATCGTATCAAGGATTTACCGCGCCTGATCGATATAATTGGGGAAAAGCTGTACCGGGAAAAAGGGATTACCCCAAAGGTAATTGCCAAAGAGACTCTGGATTTACTGATGACTTATCACTGGCCGGGTAATATTCGGGAACTGGAAAATGTCCTGGAGCGCTCCATGTATCTGGCAGAAGGCAGTGTGGTGAGACCGGAACATTTGCCCTCCTACTTGTTCGAGAAGGATTTACCGAAAAGAAGGGTGCAAATCAAACCCCTAAAAGATGCGGTGCGGGAACTGGAAAAGGAATTGATAGAGGCAGCTCTGGCGGAAGCAGGGGGAAACAAGGTTTTAGCTTCAGAGTTGCTGGGAATTCCAAGGGCAACCCTCTATTTGCGATTAAAAGAATTTGGCTGGTTGTCTGAAAATTAAACATATGATTAGAAATTATACAAATTGATTGTTAACAAATAGAACAATTTCAGGGGGAATCGGATGTTTAGCAGGCCCGGAGTTGTTGGCATAAATATTGCTATAAATCAAGAAGGTGACTGCATGAACACAATTGACAGAAGAAGATTTATCAAGTTACTGGCACTAGCCCTGGTTGTTACTGCAGGGGAGAATTTTGCCTGGGCCAATGAACCTGGTCTGGGCCTAATTGGCTGGTACCGCGGAAATTCCTGCGGTGGTTGTGTCCTCTCCCTGCTGGCGACAGGAGAAGCCCCGCCAGGGGTTCATCCCTGGCTGGAAGAGCAGCCAACTGCGATGGATGTACTGATAGTGGAAGGGGCGGTTGATTCCGGGGACAGGCAGCTGCAGGAAATGTTGAAAAGGGCCCGCTGGATACTGGCTTTCGGTACCTGTGCTGCTTATGGTGGAATGGCAAAGGAAGGCGGCGGGGAGCGAGAATGGCAGGGGCTAATCGATCTGGCTCCTCTGAAGAAATTGATAGCCATTCCGGGATGCCCACCCAAACCTGGCTGGTTGCTGTCCACATTGACCGCTTTGCAGGTGGGACGCAATCTAGAGCTGGATGATTTTGCCCGGCCGCTTGAGATTTTTGGCGGTACCATCCATGATAATTGCCCACGCCGGCAGTATTTTGACAACAGCCGGTTTGCCCAGGCTCCGGGGGAAGTGGGATGTTATTTGCTGCTGGGTTGTAAAGGTCCTATAACCTTTGCTGATTGTTCCCAGCGCTTGTGGAATGAAGGGGCCAACTGGTGTGTCAGCGGCGGGGGACCCTGTATAGGGTGTACACAACCCGGGTTTCCACAAAATTTCGCTCCTCTGACTACCAGGTTGCCTCAGGTGGCTCTGCCTGGAATCGAAAGTACGCCGGAAACAGTAGGTAAACTGGCTTTTACGGCAGCCATGACCGGAATTGCAGCCCATTATGGCTATTCCCTCTGGCAAAAAGGCAAACGGGGAGGGAAGGCCGATGATTAACTGGCAAAGAGGTCTGGCTGTTCCGGTGCTGTTTACCGAAAAGGCAGGGATTCAAGCCAGGACGCCTCGTAATTCTTTGCTTCAGGATAAGTATATGCTGGATCTGCCTTTTTTCCTGGCCCGAACCCAGGGAGAGCTGGCCAACAACCTGACCCTTCTGGGTATAACCGCTATCGAGACATTAACCGGACTGGAAGTGAGTACGGGAGTCAAGAAAAAACGTCTGTTAATCAGGATGTTTGACTGGTTTATCTATCACAGTATTCGTCTCTGGCGGCGAGACCGCGATCCGAACTGGTTAGTAGCAATCTCCCAATGCCATAGAGTGCTGGCGGTTCTAACCGGACGCAGTCCTATGGGTTGTGGCCTAACAGTGGGAGGAGCAGGAGCTCCTTTAACCACCGAGCAGTGGCGGTTTATCAGAATTTCTCTGGATTGGCTGGGGGATTATCTGGCCAGGAAAAAAACAGAAAGCTTTTTACCCTTACCTCAAGAAGAAAAATTGCATGAACTGAGTCAGGTCTGGCTGGCAGCACAGGACTTAGAAGGTATGGCAGGAGGAAAAGTTGTTGCTGACGGCCAAGAACAGGAGCTGGATTGGTCCCGGATCAAGATACAACCCGCTGGTCTGTATTATGATGACCGGGTATGTCTCATAGGCCCCCTGGCCCGGCAAAAGATACAGGGCTACCACCACCGGGGCTATCTGGCGGCAATGCTTACTGAACTGAAAGTCATGTTACCAAAGGCGGATAAATTGCTAACAGAACTCGGTCAGGGAAAAGGTGAAATGGGCAGTCGCTGGCCGGAACGGTGTGAGGGTGAACTTCAGCTTTTTCTGGAAACTCCGGCCGGTCCAGCTGGGCTTCAGCTCAGGCTGGAAAGGAATAAAGTTGCTGCTGCGCGGCTACTTACCCCTGACCTATGGCTCAATTCCCTCTGGCTGGAAGGGCAGCGGCAGGGAATTCTTACCGAAACGGACATTTACGCTTTGGCCAGGGACTGGGGCATCCCTGTCAGTTTAACGACAGGGAGGCGGTTATAATGCATCCCGCTCCGGTACGCCTGGTGCATTGGTGGAATGTAACTGCTATCAGTTTCCTGGTTTTATCCGGGTTTTATATACATGATCCTCTCTTCTGGGAGGGTTGGTTTGCCGGGATGGATCGGGCCCGCCTCGTTCACCTGGTAGCCGGCTGGCTGCTGGTGGCAGCGACCTTTTATCGCTGGGGATTCGCCCTGGTCACAGGTGAATGGCGGCAGGTGGTTTTCCGCTGGCAGGACATGAAAGATTTAAGACAACTGCTTAAATATTATTTATTTCTTACTTCTAGCTACCCCCAAAAGGGCAAATACAACCCCGGGCAAAAGCTAGCCTACACCCTCCTCCCCTTTCTCATCATAGGGCAATTGGTTACTGGAGTCATTTTGTTGAAGCCTGCCCTGGCTCCGGTGGCTTTTGCCCTGGGGGATCTTGCCCGATTGCGACTGATACATTATCTGCTGACCTGGGTGATGCTGGTGTTTGTGCTGGGCCATCTCTATCTGGTTTTGCAAAGTGGCTGGCAAAACATCAAGACCATTATCCGGGGCTAAACTAACTGAGGGACTATGTATCTTTCCCCGGAGATATAGTCCATATATTTCCCCCCAAGGGCTTTGCTTCGGGAATTGAAGCAAAGTCTTTTTTTTATTAAAATGGGGATGGGAAACGGAGGCGAAAATATGCATGAAATGGCCTTGATGGCGGGGGTTTTTGAAATCATCACTGCAGTTATGGCTGAACATCCCGGCAAAAAAGTAACCAGAGTAACCATGGAAGTGGGAGAATTGACCCATGCTCTGCCTGATTCCCTGCAAATGTGCTTTGCAGCCTTTGCCAGGGGAACGGTATGTGAGGGAGCAGAACTGGAAATCATTGAGATACCGGTAGTGTTAAAATGTCAGGAGTGTGGCTGGCAAGGGAGAACGACCGGCAGTTTTGTCGCCCTTTGTCCTGACTGTCAAAGTCCCAGAACGGAAATCACCGCTGGCCGGGAGTTAAGGGTCAGCAGTTTGGAGGTAGAAGATGATGAAAATAGAGATTAAAACCGATATCCTGATCAGCAATGACCAGCAAGCTGAATTAAACCGCCAGAACTTCCGGGCCGCAGGTGTTAAGGTATTCAATTTCATGGGCTCACCGGGGGCAGGAAAAACTACTCTGCTGGAACGCACCATCGCTGAACTTAAAAACAAATTGCGCCTGGCGGTGATCGAAGGGGATATTTATACCAGTAAAGATGCTGAGCGCATTGAGGCGCACGGAATCCCAGTGGTACAAATCAATACCGAAGGAGCCTGTCACTTGGATGCCAGAATGGTAGCAAGAGTCTTACCCCGATTTGATTTAAACAATCTTGATCTGCTGATTATAGAAAATGTAGGCAATCTGGTCTGCCCGGTGGAATTTCAGCTGGGGGAAGATGCAAAAGTGGCTGTCCTGAGTGTAATTGAAGGGGATGATAAGCCTCTCAAATACCCATTGATTTTCCGGGAATCGGAAGCGGTTGTTGTCAACAAAATCGATCTCTTGCCTTTTTGTAATTGCAATATGGAGAGCCTTACAAGAGATATACTATCCATCAATCCAGATATTAAAATCTTTCCGGTTAGCTGCCGGACCGGGGAAGGTTTGCAGGAGTGGATTGATTGGCTATTCAGAAGGACAGGTGCCTAATCGAAGGGCGCCTGTCCTTCTGTTATAGAAAAGAAGAGACAAATAAGAGCTAATTGCGTTGTCAGATAATCCTGACAGGCCAAGGGATTAGCGGAAGGACGAAAATAAATTTACCCCAGAAAAAGGTGTATAGGAAAGGGTTTTTAGCGCAAAAC
>NZ_BDLQ01000014.1:0-21832 GCF_002049255.1 Carboxydocella sp. ULO1
CCCCGGCTCCACTTCGAAGACCGGTGAGCCGGGTAAATCTCCGGAAAAAACTCCCCGCACACAGTTATGCTAAATTTGTTCTTCTCGTGTTTCTTTGGCATTCCTGATCAACTCCCCGAAACCCTGCCGGACTTTGCTGCTTCTCCAATGGATAATAGTTCCATTTTTTTATTGTAGCAAAACAGTTAAATACAATCAATTATAGTCTAGTTTTCTGAAGCTGCTGCATACCTCCTTATAAGTTCATGGCAAGATAAAGACCAGCAAATCCACAAATCAGTCCAAAGCTAAAAGAAAGGAAAATATATAAAAAGGCAATCGAATATTTACCTTGTTTTAATAAAGAAATAAATTCATAATTAAGAGTGGAATAAGTAGTAAAACTGCCTAAAAAACCAGTACCAAAAGCAAGCACCACAGTTAATGGCAAATAATTTTTATAACCCAGAACAAGCCCCAGGGCAAAAGAACCTGAGAGGTTAATAACCATCGTGCCCAGGGGCAAGTCTCCCTGCCACCAGCGATTAACCCACTTGCCCAGCCAGTAACGGGAAAGCGCCCCTAAGGCCCCGCCAATTGCTACTAACAGCCACATTTTCATTCCTTTACTCCTTCTCCCTTAAGGTCTGGCCCGTAGTAGTTTCTGCTATAAACCAGCCCAGAAAGCCAGCAGCTGCTGCCAGAAAAGCAGTCATCAAAAGATAAGAAAATGCTGTTAAGTAATTGTGCTTTAAAAGTAAAGCAACATTTTCCAGCATAAAAGTGGAAAAAGTAGTGAAAGCACCAAAAAAACCAGTTGCAATCCCAAGACGCCAGTGAGCAGCTAACCCCCAGCTAGTTAAAGATTTTTGCAAGAAGAACGCCAGGCCAAAGGAACCCAGCAGATTTACAATTAAAGTCGCTGTGGGTATACCGATGATAGAAAAGCCCTGTGCCAGCTGGTTAACACTATAGCGAGCAACAGCACCTAGTAGCCCTCCCAAAGCTATCGCCAGTAGGTCTTTCACAATTGCCACCTCCTAGCGAATAACGCTAACTGGACAGGGTGCCTGATAAAGCAAGCGATGACTGACACTCCCCAGGACCATGCCTTTTATATTGCTCAATCCCCGGCCACCAACTACGATATGATCAAATCCCTCAGTTCGAGCATATTTGCTCAGCATTTCTGCCGCATCCCCTTCCAGGACACAGGTGGAAATTTTAATCCCCTTTTGGTTAGCCATGTTTTCTGCCTGGGCCAGGGTTTTGCTGGCTTTCTCTTTTAAAAAAGCATTATATTGTTCAGGGGAAAGGCCAGCAAACAAAGCCAGATCCCGACTAAATCCTACAACACAAACGGCAGTTAGTTTTATTTCTGGCTTTAGCACTGCTAATTCCAGGGCAAATTCCAGAGCCTTAAAACTATGGCTCGAACCATCCAAACCTATTAATATTTTCGATAACATCTCTATCTCCTCCCTGAAGTTATTGTATTATTATCTTTTCCCAAAGTCAAAAGGTCCGGCTTACTGGCCGGACCTTTGATTGCAACTGCCGCAGGCTCCACTGCAGCTACCAATCTGGATTAATACTTTGGCACAACGGGGACACTTCATTTCATTACCCTTTAGTTTAAAACCACACTGTGGACAGGTGTTAGAGATAATATTACATTCATGAGCCATAAATTACGCCTCCTCTCTCTGCGGGAGAAACTTTCCTAACAGAATGGCTAAAACCAGCATACTGCCGAAGAGCAGGTACCCTCCGGCCAGGCCCATTAGATTAAACAGCTGCGCCGTAAGACCTCCAATCAAAAAGGCAATAACTAGAACAGCCGGCCAGATAATCAAGCCTTCCTGTTTGCCCCTTTCCTTAAAAATAACCAGTGCAGAAGCAATACAGGGAACAAAAATTGTAATCGTAATTAAACCAGCTAACTTCTGTAGTGCGGTTAATTCCATGGAAGCAAAACCGGCAGCACCAAAATCTCGACGAACAAAGCCCATGATAAATGCTGTTGCCGCTTCCTTAGGCAAACTTAACCAGCCAACCGTTAAGGGACGCAACCAATCCTGCAACATTTCCAGTGCCCCGGTAATTTGCATAATGCTAATAATAAAGGCGCCAATTGCAAACAAAGGGGTAGCTTCTTTCAGAAAGTGACTGGACTTGGTTGCTGTCTTCTTTACTACATTACTCAGCCGCGGTAAGCGCATGGGAGGTAAGTCGATTAACAGATCAGTAGATCTACCCGGTAATAGCTTATTCAATAAAGTACCTACCAGAGCCAGAAGGGAAAAGATAGCCAGCACATATAATATTACAAATTTTGCACCTAATCCTGAAAGCAGTGCTACGATAACCCCCATCTGGGCAGAACAGGGAATAGCCATAGCAAGGAGGAAAGTCGCAATTCGTCTCTCCCGATCAGAACCAAGCACTCTGGTGACGATAGTGGCCATGGTGACACAGCCAAACCCCAGAATCATCGGGATAACCGCCCGTCCATTCAGACCAATGCTGGTCATAACCCGGTCGAGCAAAGTGGCGATCCGCGGTAGATAGCCACTGTCTTCAAAGATGGATAAGACCAGATAAAAGCCCACCACCAGTGGCAAAAGCAACCCAAAAATATAAGTGACTGTCATGGTCAAAATACCAAATTCACCGATTAAGATGGTACCCAGAGCTGAGTGTTCAGGGATAATACTACCAATTACCTGTCTAATCCAGGGTTCATAGAAACCCTGCATAATGGTTTCCTCTGTAACCCCTACAACATCCTGCGCAATAATTACACCGATAATTTCATACATTCCCCAGAGGGCCAATAGCAAAATGGGAATCCCTGTCAGCGGGCGGATACTCCAGCGTCCCAATCTGGTTGACCAGCTAATACCCTGGCTTGTTTCCCGCTGTACTTTTTCCACCAGCCGGTTAACCCGTTCTCTTCTTCTCCGGTATATTTCCTCCTGCAAATCTCCCGGTGACAGGCCATTTCTCTCCGCTACAATTGGGTCTCCTTCCAGAATTAAAAGAGCTTCTCCCTGGTGCCCCACTTTGGCTGTAATCCATTCCAGTTTATCCTGCAGCCAGGGGTCTATATATCCAGGTCTAGCCTGATTTAGTCCTTCCTGCAATTCTTTGAAGCCTTTTTTCTCAACAGCTACTGTAGGAAATACCGGGACGCCCAGCTCCCTGGATAATAGATCGATATCAATTTCCATACCATTTTTTCGGGCTTCATCAACCATATTCAAAGCCACAATCACAGGTACACCGGTATCTATGATTTGCTGGGTTAAAAACAGGTCTCTTTCCAGGTGAACAGCATCTACAACATTAATCACCAGATCTGCATCTAAAATAATGTCCCGCGCTATCCTTTCCTCATCATTAAAGGAGGAAATACCATAAACACCAGGAGTATCAATTACCACATCTTGACCATACCGACCATGGCTAATTTCCAAGGTTGTCCCCGGGTAATTAGAAACATCCACATACATTCCAGTAAAAGCATTGAAAAAAACCGATTTACCTACATTAGGATTTCCCGCCAGAACTATTTTCCTGGCTCCAGGCGGGATATCCAGTGCCAGGTTACAATGATGGCAATGCATAGAAATTCCCTCTTTCCTTAAAGAATCTCAACCAGAATTTTTTGCGCCAGTTGCCTGCCTACAGCTATCTCCTGTTTTTTGCGGCCGAGAATAATCGGTCCAGCCGGAATAATTTCTTCAACTGACACTATTTCCCCTTCACTAATCCCAAAGCGTAATGCCTGGGCCCGAACTACCGGATTATTAATACTATGTATTCTTACCTTCTGTCCTTTTTTCACCATATCCAGTGGTGCCAAATGGGCCACCTCCATTCACCTCGTTGAGAATGATATTCATTTACTCTATAATTATGATAGTTCATTTGTACTAAATTGTCAAGAGGTCACTAAAAAAGCATTGCCTTTTATATAAGGCAATGCTTGCATCAATCAAATTATGCCTCAGGAACAACTCCCTGAGCCTCTTTTAAGGATAAACTGATACGCTTCTCATCAGATTTTACGTCAATAACCTTTACTAAGACTTCCTGACCTGGCTGTACCACTTCGTCAGCTTTGGCCACCCTCCTATCCGCCAGCTGAGAAAGGTGAATCAAACCATCTACTCCCGGTTCTAACTCTACAAAGGCCCCAAAAGGAACTAACCGCACCACTTTCCCTTTTACAATGGAGCCAACGGTGTATTTTTTCTCTACTGTTTCCCAGGGACTGGGTAAAACCTGACGCCGACTTAAAGATATCTTTTCATTGGCCTGATCTATATCCAGTATTTTTACCTCAATTTCTTCCCCTTCTCTGATCACTTCAGCAGGGTGATCTACATGATGCCAGGCTAATTCAGAAATATGCAGTAAACCATCTATTCCTCCCAGATCTACGAAAGCTCCAAAAGAAGTAATACGGCGTACCTTTCCTTTCACGATTTGTCCAGGAGCAAGAGTAGCCAGTGCATTCGTCTTCTTCTGCAGCTGTTCTTCCTCAATCACTGCTTTCCGGCTGACCACTACTCTGGCTTTCTGCCGGTTAAATTCAATTATTTTGACAGCAACTTCCTGACCAACATATTTTTCTAGATTTTCCACATAACGAACATCAACATGAGAGGCCGGCAAAAATGCTCTTACTCCCAGATCTACCAGTAACCCGCCTTTAATTACTTCAGCCACCCGACCGGTTACTTTTTGTCCGGTTTTGTAGGCTTCTTCCAGGGTATTCATAGCCTTCATGGCATCAGCTTTTTGTTTAGAACAGACGATCCGCCCTTCCATATCCTCAACCTTTAGTACTACTACCTCAATTTCATCCCCAGGTTTTACATATTCTCTGGCGGATTCCACCGGACAACAGGTCAGTTCCCTTAAGGGAACGACAGCTTCTGATTTGGCTCCTATATCCACCAGGACTTCATCGTCACTTACAGACACCACAGTGCCTTTTAACTTTTGCCCCCGGCTAACCCTTTGGAATTCCAGAGCCTCATTGAGCAGCTGCTCCATATCCTGGGGATTTTGTTCTGTCTGTTCGTTCTGACGTATATCGGTCATTTTCTTGACAACCTCCTCTATGATCCAGTCAGGTGTAGAAGCACCTGCAGTTATACCGACCTTATCTACACCTTTAAACCAGTCGGTTTGAATCTCAGCAGCAGTTTCAATCGCATAGGTGGTGGCGCCTGATTCCCGGCAGATGGCTGCTAGTTTTTGAGTATTGGCACTATGAGCACCACCTACAACCAGCATAACTTCCACCTGGCTTGCTAATTCCCGTGCCGCCTGTTGTCTTTCTTCCGTAGCGTGGCAGATGGTGTTAAAAACCCTTACTTCCCGGCCAAAAGTCAGCAATTCTTTAACTACCGCCTGCAATCTGGCTAAAGGCTGTGTGGTTTGAGCCAGAACGCCAATTTTTTTCCCTGGCTTAATCAGTTGAAGATCTTCCGGTTGCTGAACTACAATCCCTTTGCCTTCGGTCCAACCGATGATGCCCTTAACTTCCGGATGTTCGGCTTCTCCTACCACGATAACAGTATATCCATCTGCTTGTAAAGAACGAGCAATTTCCTGGGCCTTTTTGACAAAAGGGCAGGTAGCATCAACTAGCTTTATCTTCAACTCTTCAGCCTTATTTAGAATCTCCGGGCCCACTCCATGGGAACGGATAATCACCACTTCACCAGCAGCAGAATCCAAATTTTCGATAACTTTTATTCCCTGTTCTTCCAGTTTGGCAACAGCCTGCCGGTTATGAATTAACGGTCCATAAGTGTATATTTGACTGCCAGTTTCCCGGGCTGCTGCTTCAGCCACCTGGATGGCTCGTTTCACTCCGAAACAGTAACCGGCAGCGCGGGCTAAGATAATTTCCAACCTGTTCACCCCTGGTTCTGTAAGTATAATTGTTTGTCCATTACCTCAAATTATTCTATTTTCGTCAGAAAAGTCCTGCATTTGCTTAAAAAAAATGTTATTTTTCCCTTAACCTCTTAATTTCAGCCATTATCTGCTGGGCAAATGCCTCCAGTTCCTCTTTGCTTACCTTGCTGCCTGCTGGCCAGGGCGGTTTAATCACCTGACCCACGCGAACAGTAATGGGAGCCAGTAAACGCTGGGTGTTGATTAAGGCCACTGGCAATACAGGAGCCCCTGTCTTAGCAGCCAACATAGCCACTCCCAGTTTGGGCTGTTGTAAATTGCCATCTTTACTGCGCGTACCTTCCGGAAAAATGCCAAAACAGTCCCCCTTCTCCAGGACATCCAGAGCCGCTCTGATCGCTCCCCGGTCACCTGTACCTCTCTTTACAGGAAAAGCGCCCAGATGCCGAATAATCCAGCTAAGTACCGGGACCTGAAACAATTCTTCCTTGGCCAAATAGCTTACCTTCCGATCAAAGGCACAGCCTACTACGACCGGATCCAGATTGCTGACATGGTTAGCAGCAATAATTACTGGTCCCTCTACCGGTAGATTCTTTTCCCCTTCCACTTTCCAGCACCTAACAAACCGTAAATAAGACCGACAAAGCATTCGGGCAAATTGATAAAAATCCACCTTATGTATTCCCTCCCAAACGTTTTAACAATTCATTAACCACTTCTTCGATGGTCATTCCGGTAGTATCAATAATCTGGGCATCTTCTGCCGGTTTAAGGGGAGCAATCTCCCGTCCGCTATCCATTTTGTCCCTTAAAGCCATTTCCTCTAAGAGACTCTCAAAGCTCTGGGTATAACCTTTGCTTTTTAACTCCAAATAGCGGCGGCGGGCCCGCTCTTCCAGAGAGGCAGTCAGAAAGAACTTGTGCTCTGCCTCAGGCAATACCACCGTGCCGATATCCCGACCATCCATTACTACCGGCCACTTTTCTCCCAGTGCCCGTTGCCAAATCGTTAGCTTTTCCCGCACAGCCGGAATACGAGCAACCTGAGATACCGCCTGACTTACCTGAGGCGTTCGGATGGCGTCACTGACATCCTCCCCATCTAAAATCACCCGCAATCCTTCAGTTGCTGGGATCAGGTCCACCTCTGTTTCTGTTAGCATATCAGCGATTTCCTTTTCATCTCCCGGATCCAACCCCTGTTTTAAAACCTTCAGGGTAACTGCCCGGTACATTGCCCCTGTATCTACATATAGATAACCCAGTTGCCGGGCCAGCAAACGGGCAATGGTGCTCTTGCCGGCACCAGCAGGTCCATCAATGGCAATTTGTTGTAGTTTGCTCATCACTCAAACCCCTCTTTCTTCTCTCAGCTATTATAACAAAAACCTGCAGTCAAAGAAAAGAAAAAAGGGGCATTTTGCCCCTACCAGCGCTTTTCTGCTCCACCACCGCCCGATGAGCCGCCGCCAAATCCTCCTCCGCCCCGGCGACCTCCGCCAAAAATAGCCGCATAGAAAAACAAATCCATCAACAAGCGGGTAATCCGGGCGCGGTTGAACAGTACATCCAGTAACAACAAGCCAGCGATAATATAAGCGATAGTAATGTTCTTCCTACTCTCCTTTTGCTCCGGTTCAACAGGCTGTACCAGGTTTTTTACCTGATATTCACGAGCAACTTCCTCTACCAGACGACGGTAGCCATTTTCAATACCCCGATTATAATCGCCCTGCCGGAAGTATGGCAAAACTGATTCATCTAAAATGCGTCCCGCTTTCCCGTCGGGGATGGCCCCCTCCAGCCCATAACCAACTTCGATTCTGACTTCCCTTTCATTGGGAGCGATGACGAACAGCACGCCATTATTGTGTTCCTTACTGCCAATCCCCAGTCTTCTGAATTCTTCGACTGCTATCTGGCTGATAGGTTTACCTTCCAGAGATGGCAGAGTCATCACAACTACTTGAGCCCCAGGAGTGGCCTGTTCTAAAGCAGCTCCTAGTTGATTGATGCGCCGGGCCACCTCTGGAGATAGAATCTCAGCCCGATCCTGAACATAAATGTCCGCCGACCAGGCAGTGTTAAATATTGCGATTAGAAAAGAAAAGAGTAATATCCAAACGGGGAGTACACGGCGCCAGCTTATCCGCATGCCATTTGCCCCCTTTAACTTTTACCAGAGCCAAAATCCACTTTAGGTGCCTGCTCAGCTCCTGGCTGAGCCTGGAAAAATTCTTTGGCATTAAAGCCAAATACTCCTGCTACCAAATTGGTTGGAAAACTTTTCAGATAGGTATTGTAGGCCTGGACAGCTTTATTATAATCCTGGCGGGCCACGGCGATACGATTTTCGGTACCTGCCAGCTCATCCATTAATTGCCGGAAGTTAGCATCTGCCTTAAGGTTAGGATAATTCTCAACTACCACCAGCAAACGGCTTAATGCGCTATCCAGCTGAGCATTAGCTGTTGCTGCTTCCGCCGGTGTTCTGGCCCCGGCCAGGCGGGATCTGGCCTCAGCAATATTGCCCAGTACCTCTTTTTCATGAGCAGCATAACCTTTAACTGTTTCTACCAGATTGGGAATCAGATCTGCCCGCCGCTGCAGCTGGTTTTGCACTTGAGCCCAGCTGCTTTCCACTTGCTGTTCCATCGTTACCAGGTTATTATAAGTACTGCTCAGACTCATACCCAGAACCAGTACAATCCCCAGTATTACCAGAACAGGAATCCACGCCTTTTTCATAAACAATCCCCCTTTTTAAAGTAAAATAAAGAGACCTTTACCCCTTGTGGAGCAAAGGTCTTGCTGCTAAGGCCAAAACCGGGGTCTAACCCGAGTTGACGATTCTGGCTCCCTGTAGTCAGGGCGCTACTCCCCATTTGCTAATTATATTATATTGATTTTTCTCCTCTCAGTCAAGATTGGCTCCTAATCTTTGCAAACTGGAAACAAAGTCAGGATAGGAAACTGGAATTGCTTCACAACCCGAAACAGTAGTAGTCCCATGCGCTACCAGACCAGCAATTAGCAAAGTCATTGCCATTCTATGATCATGGTAGCTTTCTACCCGGGCTCCCTCTAGTTTAGCCCCGCCTTCAATTATCAAGCCATCGGGCATTTCTTCGATGGTAGCTCCCAGTTTGCTCAGTTCCCGGCTTATAGCAGCCAGACGGTCCGATTCCTTGACCCTGAGCTCTGCGGCATCCCGGATTATGGTCCGACCACGGGCCACCGCTGCCGCCAGAGCCAGTACAGGAATTTCATCAATCAATCTGGGAATAAGCTCCCCTCCTATTTCTACACCCTGTAACTCCGCCGATTCTACCAGCAGGTCTGCCACCGGTTCATCGCCAAATCGGCGATAATTCATCAGTTGAATTCTGGCCCCCATTGCCTGTAAAACATCAAGAATACCGGTACGAGTAGGATTGACACCCACCTGTTTTAAATAAAGGCTGCTATTGGGAATGATACTGGCAGCTACCAGCCAGAAGGCTGCGGAAGAGATATCACCCGGTACCTGTACTGGAACAGCCTGCAATTTCTGTCCGCCCTCAACCCAGAGCCGGTTTCCTTCCTGCCCTATTTCAACACCAAAAGTGCGTAACATTCTTTCCGTGTGATCCCGGCTGACAGCAGGCTCCTGTACCTCTGTTTTCCCTTCAGCCCGCAGCCCAGCCAGCAACAGAGCAGATTTCACCTGCGCACTGGCCACAGCGGAAAGGTGCTGACAGCCAACCAGTTTACCGCCCTGGATGGCCAGGGGAGCCAGCTTACCCTGACTTCGGCCCTGAATCTGGGCTCCCATCTTTTGTAATGGCTCAGTTACCCGGCCCATAGGTCGCCGCCGAATCGAAGCGTCTCCTGTCAGGACGCTGAAGAAATCCGTGCCGGCCAGAATGCCCAGCAGTAGCCGCATGGTAGTACCGCTATTGCCCACATCCAGTACATCAGACGGCTCTTTTAATCCCTGCCAGCCACGCCCATGAACCTTCAGGGCACCTGGTCCAGTTTCCTCGATCTCAACTCCCATCTGGCGCAAACAGGACACTGAGCTGAGACAGTCAGCCCCGGGCAAAAAGCCGCTGATTTCAACAGTGCCTTCTGTTAATGCTCCCAGCAACACTGCCCGATGGGAAATGGACTTATCTCCCGGAATCATCAACTCGCCTTTGATCTCTGCACTGGGTCCTTGAACTCGAATTTGCTCTACCATATCCTTCATCCTTATCCCATATTTTGCCGGTAAACCCTGGCTTGTTCCAGAAGCATACTCAACCGTGTCTCGTCGGTATTACTCAAGGCATCTTTAACTGTTGTTAAAAAGACCTGTAAATCATCAATAGCTGCCAGAATTTCTTCCCTATTGGTCAAAAATATATCCAGCCACATTGGCACCGGACTACCAGCAATTCTGGTCGTATCCCGTAATCCTGGCCCGGCCCATCGTAATGCCTCCTGCCCCAGAGCACATACTACATTGTGCAATAATCCCCCTGCTACCAAATGGGGTAAGTGGCTTAGGCGGGCTGTGATGCGATCATGGTCCCTGGCGGTAATCAGGCGCTCTTTAGCGCCAACGGCCTGTACCATCTCCCTGACCAGCTCCAGGTGTTCCGGACCACAGTTCTCTCCTGGACAGAGAAACCAGGTTGCCCCCTGAAAAAGTCTGGCAGAAGCTGCTGCTATTCCCTTTTTTTCTGAACCGGCCATGGGATGACCGCCAATCCATGCTGTTCCCCGGGGTAAGCAAGCTGCAATCTTCCGTTCCAGTTCCCCTTTAGTAGAACAAAGGTCGGTTAACACCGCGCCCCGGGCCAGGCTGGCTGCCACCGATTCCACCAGTTGCATAGCTGTTCTGACTGGCACTGCCAAGACCACCAGATCAGCAACAGCTACAACTTCAGCCAGTTCCTCCCCAATCTCAATCCCAGGTATTAACCGGGTAGCTTTTTTTCTTACTTCCGGGTCAATATCCCAACCCCTGAGCTGCCAGCTGGTATTTTGACTTAAAGCACTAGCCAATGAGCCGCCCATTAGGCCCAGTCCAATAATGGCTATCTTGCGTACTACTGTCATCGCCTTCACCCCAGCTCTTTTCCCAGTGCTATAGCCAGTTTTCTTACTTGTTCCACCAGATGGGCAAAATTTTCCGGAGTCAGGGACTGGGGTCCGTCGGAGACAGCCTCACTCGGATTAGGATGCATTTCAATCATTAACCCATCAGCACCTGCTGCCAGTCCTGCCAGCGCCATTGGAGTTACCAGTTTCCATTTACCTGTACCATGGCTGGGATCCACCAGAATGGGCAAATGGGAAAGTTGACGAGCAAGAGCTACCGCATTCAAATCCAGGGTATTACGGGTAGAAGTCTCAAAGGTACGGATACCGCGTTCACAGAGAATAACCTGGAAGTTGCCGGCAGATAAAATATATTCCGCTGCCAGCAGCCATTCTTCAACGGTAGCACTCATCCCCCGTTTTAATATAACCGGCTTACCAGCCCTGGCTACCTCCTTCAGAAGCAGGAAGTTTTGCATATTGCGGGCTCCGATCTGCAGAATATCGGCATATTCGGCCACCAGCTCCAGAGAGCGAGGATCCACCACTTCCGTAGCCACCGGCAGGCCGGTTTCCGCTCGCGCTCGGGCCAGTAATTTTAATCCCTCTTCTTCCATGCCCTGGAAGGAGTAGGGGCTAGTACGAGGTTTATAAGCTCCCCCGCGCAAAATACTGGCTCCGGCGGCTTTGGCCAGTCGAGCTGCCGTTAAAATCTGCTCCTCCCCTTCCACCGCACAGGGGCCGGCAATAATCTGCACTTTTCCTCCGCCAATCTGGACATCCCCTACCGTTACTACCGTATCCTGGGGATGAAAATCCCGGCTGGCCAGTTTATAAGGCCGTAAAATTGGTACAACTCGTTCTACCTGGGGTAAAGCCTCCAGAGCCAGACTGGCTGCCAGTTCCCGGTCCCCGATGATGCCCAGGATGGTTCGTTCAATCCCCTGGGACAGATGCACCCTTAGTCCTGCTCGTTCGATCATTTCAATAACCTGATTTTTTTCCTGCTCTCCTGCCTGGGCAGTTAACACAACGATCATCACTACCATCCTCCCATCCTGCTATTTAGTAACAATTAGCTATTAATTACTTCCCTTAAAGCCTGGATAAAGCCTTGATTTTCCTCCGGCAATCCTACTGTGACCCGCAACCAGGTTCCCAGTCCTACATCCCGCACTATATAGCCTTTGCGCAAGAGTTGCTGAAATACTTCAGCAGCCGGACGCCCTACATTAATCAGAACAAAATTGGTATAGGAAGGTACGTATTCCAATCCCAGCTTCTCCAGGGCCGTGTAGAAAAACTGTAATCCCTGGGCATTTAACTCCCGTACCCTTTCCAGGTGGACCTGATCTGCCAGAGCTGCCCGGGCAGCCGCCTGGGCCAGAGCATTCACATTAAAAGGCGGCCTAACCCGTTCCAGGTTTTGCACGATTTCCGGTTTGGTTAAAGCATAACCCACCCGCAATCCTGCCAGTCCATAGATTTTGGAGAAGGTGCGCAAAACAATCACATCCCTGCCCTGGCGCAAATAGTCCAGGCCATCGGGATACTCTTCATTATTGACATATTCATAATAAGCTTCATCGAAAACTACCAGCACTCCTGCCGGAACCCTGGCCATAAAGGCAGCTACTTCCTCTCTGGTCACCATAGTACCGGTGGGATTATTGGGATTGCAGAGAAAAATCATCCTGGTTTTTTCAGTAATCGCCTGAGCCATAGCGGGTAGGTCATGTCGCCAATCAGCCGTCAAAGGTATTTCAACCGGCACTCCCTCCATCATCCTGACCACAGGCTCATAGCGGGGAAATGACGGTTTGGCCATAATCACTTCATCCCCAGCTTCCACATAAGCCAGAGCCAGCAGCTGAATCAGTTCATCGGAACCATTGCCTAAAGCGATCTGTTCAATGGATACCTGCCAGTGTTTAGCCAGGGCCTCCTTCAGATAATAACCATTTCCATCCGGATATAAATTGGTTTTGCCGGCTTGATCCACCATGGCTGCAATAGCCTTTGGTGAAGGCCCGACCGGATTTTCGTTGGAAGCCAGTTTGGCGACCCGGGTAAGTCCTAGCTCCCGCTGAACTTCTTCAATTGGTTTTCCCGGCACATAGACTTTAATTTTTTCTAGAGATTTCCTTGCCTGCACCACACTCTCTTCCCCCCTCTGTAGAAATTTGGCAAAAAGGGCACCCCTGATAGGAGTGCCCGCTGATGGACGGAATGTCCCCATCTGCGTTATTGTTTTCCTCCTACCTGCCTTCCTACCAGTTCTAGTAAAATCTTTACAGTCTACCATCCTACCCAGCAACTACATTGAAACTTACTTTGCTTCATCTTACCATAATCCCATAAATTTTGTAAAGACTAAATTGCTATTTCCCGTCCAATAGCCTGCGCAATCTTCTGCAAATCCTGCATCAGTTTATGAAAGTTAGCCGGAGTAAGAGACTGAGGACCATCACAGAGAGCTTCTGCTGGATTGGGGTGAACCTCAATCAGCAAACCATCTGCTCCTGCTGCAATCGCTCCTTTAGCCATAGCCGCTACCAGCTGCCAGCGGCCGGTAGCATGGCTGGGATCTACAATTACGGGTAAATGGGAAACTTCTTTTACTACCGCAACTGCACTTAGATCCAGCGTATTGCGGGTTGCTGTCTCAAAAGTGCGGATTCCCCGTTCACAGAGGATGATCTGGTCATTCCCCTGGCTCATTATATACTCGGCAGCCAGTAACCATTCTTCAATAGTAGCTGCCAGGCCTCGTTTCAATAAGATCGGCTTCCCAATTCTACCAGCTTCTTTTAAAAGGGCGAAATTTTGCATATTCCGGCTGCCAATTTGCAAAATATCCGCATATTCAGCTACCAACTCCAGATCCCGGGTGTCCATGACCTCGGTCACTACAGGCAAACCGGTCTCCCTTCTGGTTTCAGCCAGCAACTTCAGGCCTTCTTCCATCAAGCCCTGAAAAGCATAGGGAGATGTTCTTGGTTTAAAGGCACCGCCCCTTAAAACCCTGGCCCCGCCTTCTTTAACGGCATAAGCAGCAGCCAGCAGCTGTTCCTTGCTTTCCACGGCACAGGGCCCAGCCATCACTATTATTTCCCTATCCCCGACTTTCAGTTCCTCATTTAAGGTTACAACGGTGGCCTGGTCCAAATGCTGTCTTGCCACCAATTTTAATGGAGTCATTTCAACTTCCCTCCTCATCTCCCAGGGCAGCCTTTAACTCACCAATATAAGCTGTCAATTCCCTGAGGGCCCGGGGAGATGTTCCATCTTCTATTAACTTTTTCATCACAGCACTACCAATAACAACCCCATCACAATAGGGCTGAATTTTTTTTATCTGTTCAGGTTTATTAAAACCAAAACCTACAACTACAGGCAGGCCAGAATTTTCCTTGGCGGCCACAAGAAAGTCCGTTAATCTATTCGACAAATGCGTTCGAATTCCTGTAGTGCCGGTTACAGAAATGCAGTAAAGAAAGGGTTCTTTCAGTTTCCGCATCTCCTGCATCCTGGCCACCGGCGTTGTGGGTGCTGCCATAGGAATCTGGGCTAGGCCGTAGGGCTTGAGTATGGGTTCCAACCAGTGGCGTTCTTCCAGAGGAATATCTGGCACAATCACACCACCAATCCCTGCTTCTACCAGCCTTTCTCCTGCCTGGTCTAACTGTAAAAGTGGATTGGCGTAAGTCATAAGCAAGAACGGCACTGTTCTTAGCTCCACTGGTAAGTTTTTTAAACAATCCAGTACTTTTTCCGCAGTTGTTCCAGCCTGTAATGACAGTTTGGCTGCTTCCTGAATAACCGGCCCATCAGCACTGGGATCGGAAAAAGGCAGCCCCACTTCGATCAAATCAGCGCCACCTTCCAGTACAGCTGCCAGAATTTCAGGAAAGAGCTCCATGCGGGGATAACCAGCCGTGAGATAGATGATTAAATTTTTCTTAGCTCTAAGCATCTACCTCACCTCCTAGTTGCTGGAGTGTATGGACATCTTTATCGCCTCGACCTGAAAGACAAATAACCATAATTCTATCAGGTCCAAGTTCCCGGGCCAACGGCAGTGCACCTGCAATAGCATGAGCACTTTCCAGTGCGGGTAAGATTCCTTCCGTCCGACATAGCAATTCCGCAGCCTGTAATGCTTCCTGATCGGTGACTGCCAGGTAGCGGGCCCGCCCGGTTTTATGCAGAAAAGCATGTTCTGGACCTACCCCCGGGTAATCCAATCCCGCTGATACAGAATGTGCTTCCAGAATTTGACCATGAGCATCCTGTAATAAAAAGGTCCTGGCTCCATGCAAAACTCCGGGACGACCACAATTTAGTGTTGCCGCATGTTGCCCCGTAGCCAAACCTTTGCCTGCAGCTTCCACTCCATATAAGGCTACCTGAGTGTCCTGTAGAAAAGGATAAAATATGCCCATAGCATTACTGCCCCCACCGACACAGGCCACAATAGCGTCAGGCAACCGCCCTTCTTTGTCCAGTATTTGTCTTTTTGTCTCCTCCCCGATAATTTTTTGAAATTCCCGAACCAGGGTTGGATATGGATGAGGGCCTACCACCGAACCGATGATATAGTGACAGTGTTCAATTCGGGTAACCCATTGCCGCAAAGCCTCATTGGTGGCATCTTTAAGAGTGCAGCTGCCACTTTGCACAGGCACCACTTCAGCCCCTAAGAGCTGCATCCGTAAAACATTCAGCTGCTGTCTTTCTACATCTTTTGCCCCCATATAAACTGTACATTTTAGATTCAACAGGGCCGCCGCAGTAGCTGTCGCTACTCCGTGCTGGCCTGCCCCTGTCTCGGCTATAACCTCTTTTTTCCCCAGTTTTCTGGCCAGCAACGCCTGACCCAGGGTATTATTGATTTTATGACTGCCTGTGTGGTTCAAATCTTCGCGTTTAAGATAAATTTTAGCCCCACCAGCCAGCTTCGTCAAGTTAGCAGCATAATACAGGGGAGACGGTCGCCCAACATAATCCCTTAACAAATAATTTAACTCTTCCCAAAAAACCTTATCCTCTTTGATCGCAAAGAAAGCATGTTCCAGTTCCTGTAAAGCAGGAATTGCCGTTTCAGCCACAAACCTGCCGCCAAAATTTCCGAAATACCCTGCTCTTGCCATTACCATAGCTAAAACCTCCTTATGATTGCGGCTACCCTGGCCATTTTTTCAGCATCTTTGATTCCAGGCTGGCTTTCCACCCCGGAATTTACATCCACCAAATCGGGTTGAAAGATTTCTAATAATTTGGGGATGTTTTCTGCATTTAAGCCTCCAGCAATCCAAACTGGTTTGGGCAACCGCAGGTTTTGTAAAACCGTCCAGTCAAAATTCTGGCCTGATCCTCCCCGGTTATTGTCCAGCAGTATAGCTTCCACTACCTGTAGAAAAGGTTCCAGTTCCTTTCGCAGTTGACTGCCATCGCGATAAACCACAGACCAGGCCTTGACTGCTGGCCACTTTAAGGCAGAGCAATAGGCCGGGCTCTCCCGCCCGTGAAGCTGCAACAAATCCAGATTCAAATCCCGAGCCAGATTGTAGGCCTCCGTAACAGGCACATCAGCCACTACCCCCACTTTCCAGCAAGAAGAAGGGACTTTTTCCAGAATGGCCCGGGCTTGTTCCAGGCTAACCCTTCTTTTGCTTTCAGCTCCAATGATGACTCCGATGGCGTTAGCACCGAGGTAAACTGCCTTTTCTGCGTCTTCTACCCTGGTAAGACCACAAACTTTGAATTTCAACAAAAAAATCCCTCCCCAAAGGAAAGAGAGGGTGAAAGACTGATTTAGTTCCCTCATCTCTCCTCAACTCTGCTCTCCTGAGCTATGCTAATACTTCCTGAACTCAAAATAGCGACTGCCAGCATGATAGCTAGCCCCCCACCGATTTGAGAGAGGCTGAGCCGCTCTCCCAGAAACCAGAAAGCGGTCAAGGCGGCAACCACCGGTTCCAACATGGAAATTATCACTGTCTCTGTTGCGGAAATACGTTTAAGGCCGGCAAAATAAAGGCCAAAAGGAATAATAGTAGCGAAAAGGGCAATGTAAATAAAAAACGCCACTGTTTCTACAGAGTTTACCTGGGCCAGCAGCCGCCTGGGACTGTTGATTAGCCACCAGGGTAAGCCCCCAGCCAGCAAAGCCCATCCCAGGGTAGTCCAGGGGGTATATTTCTGTAAAACCTGTTTGCCGTAAACGGTATAGAACGCTGCTGTTACAGCAGATGCCAAACCGGTAAGTAATCCATCCAGAGGAATGCCCTCTAAACTTAGTTCCGGGCCCATTATCATTAGTGCGCTCCCGGTAATCGCCAGGATTAAAGCTAAAAGGCCCCGGAAATCCGGTAACTGTTTCTGCCAAACCCAGGCATACAGAGAAACCAGGACAGGGGAAAGATATTGCAGGAAAACGGCCAGGGCCACATTAACCCTGCTTACTGTATAGAGATAAGTGAACTGCACACCGGCCATCCCTAAAATCCCAAGAATAATGATTTTGCCATAATCCTGTCTCTCAATTTTAAGCAACTGTCTCTGCTTGATTGCCAGCCAGGCCAATAACAGCCAGGCCGACAAATTCAACCTAATCTGGACCAAAATCAGGGGATCTACCTGTTTATTAAAGAAATACTTGGCAACTGTTCCTGAAAAGCCCCATAAACCAGCAGCCAGTACTACCATGAAAGCCCCTTTTAAATGTTGATTCGTAATCATTCCCTCCTGCAATCCAGTATTTTTCTGATCACTTCCCCTGGTTCTTGACTGCGCATTAAACGGGTTCCGATTAATAATCCATCTGCACCAGCCGACAGCAATACCTTAGCATCTTCGGCCGTATTGATACCACTGGCGGCAATTACTTTTCTACCCTGGCAGAAAGGAAGCAAGTGCAGGCTACGTTTGAGATCCACCTCTAAAGTAAACAGATCCCGGTTATTAATCAAAATAATTTCTCCATCGGTCTGCTGAACCAGTCCCCAATCCCTTTCATCAAAAATTTCCAGGACCGGCTCAATTCCGACTTGACGACAGCAGGCAACCAGCCTTTGCAAGGTACTCAGATCCAGCAAACGAACTATCAGCAACAGTGCATCAGCTCCGGCCTTTCTGGCTGCATAAACCTGAGCCGGATAAAGGATAAAATCCTTGGCCAGAATCGGAAGCCTTACATGTTTTTTTATTTCAGTTAACAGCTCCAGGTCTCCTTGAAAGAATTCCGGTTCAGTGACAACGGAGATCGCTGCTGCTCCGTTTTGTTCATAAGCCTTTGCCCGTTCAACTGCCTCCTGGCGTAAACCAAGGGGGCCGGCACTGGGGGATGCCAGTTTAATTTCTGCCAGCAGAGCCGGTTTTGTAGCAAAAATTGCTGAGAAGGGGCGTGATTCAGGCAAATCCCTTATACCTTCTTGCCTATAAATGGCGCTTGCTTTTCCCCATCTGGCTTCCACATTGGTTAGGATCTTTTTTAAAAAAGGCGCCTGTTTCACATAGCCACCTCCCTGACCCCAATCTCAGCCAGATAGTTAGCCACTCTGCCTTGTAATATCGCCTCACGGGCTATCCTTACACCCTCTCTCAGGTCACTGATCGTTCCAGCAACCCAGAGGGCCAGCGCAGCATTGGCCACTGTAGCTTCCAGAAGCGGACCTGCCTGGGGTCGGAAAAAGAGGTCCAGTAACATTCTGGCATTTTGCCGCTGGTCCCCACCCTTCAAATCCTGCAACTGACAACCAGCTATTCCTATTTCCTCCGGCATCACGGACTTAATGGTTATTTGTCCATCCTGGACCAGAGCCAGCAAATTTTCCCCAGTGGGTGAGAATTCATCCAATCCGTCTGCTCCGTGGACAACCACTCCTCGCTTCCTTCCCAGCTCTACCATTACTTCAGCAAAGGGTTTAACCCAGCTGGTTGCAAAAACCCCAATCACCTGAGCCTGAGGATGTGCCGGGTTACAAAGAGGGCCCAGCAAGTTAAAAACTGTTCTTACCCCCATTTCCTTTCGCACAGGCATCACTGTCGCCAGAGCTGGATGATAAAAGGGAGCGAACAAAAAGACAAATCCCTGTTCTTCTAAAATCCTGGCTGCCCGTTCCGGTTGATTGGGCAAAGGCAAACCCAGTTCCTCTACCAGATCGGCACTGCCACAGCGACTACTTACGGAACGGTTACCGTGTTTGGCTACTGGTATCCCCAGGGCCGCTGCCACCAGCGCTGCTGCTGTCGATAAATTAAAGGTACCGGCTCCATCCCCGCCAGTGCCACAGGTATCAATGACCAGGGGTAAATTGTGTTTCACCGGGCGAGCAAAACGCAACATGGCCCTAGCCAGAGCCGCCACTTCCTCCGGCCGTTCCCCGCGCAAACGCAGCGCAGCCAGCACAGCCGCAATTTGAGCCGGCAAAGCCTGCCCGGTAAGAATCAAGCTCATAAGCTCTTCAGCTTCCAGTGCGGTCAATATCTGTCCCTGTAAAATTTTCTCCAATAAATCCTTGACTCTACTCAACTCTCCTCAACTCCTTATCCTAATAACTCATCTTCAGAAAATTGCGTAATAAGTCCTTGCCTACTTCGGTGAGAATGGATTCAGGATGAAACTGTACTCCTTCTACTAAAAACTCCTTATGTCTAATCCCCATGATCTCTCCCTGGGCTGTTTCTGCGGTAATCTCCAGACAATCAGGCAAAGTCTCTTTTTCCACAATCAGAGAATGATAACGGGTGGCTATAAACGGGTTGGGCAATCCGGCAAAAACCCCCTTGCCATCGTGATATATTTCAGAAGTCTTACCATGCATCAGTCGCTCTGCCCTGACCACCTTACCTCCAAAAACCTGGCCGATGGACTGATGTCCCAGACAGACTCCCAGGATGGGGATTTTACCAGCAAAATATTTAATCACATCCAGGGAAATTCCGGCTTCATTGGGAGTACATGGTCCAGGACTGATGACAATATGTTGCGGCGAGAGATCTTCTATTTCTTCAACCGTAATTGCATCATTGCGAAATACCCTGATTTCCTCCCCCAGTTCCCCCAGGTATTGAACCAGATTGTAAGTAAAAGAATCGTAATTATCAATCATTAAAATCATTCAATTTTTACCTCCCAGCCAAGTGCTTTAAACATTGCATTGCCTTTATGAATTGTTTCCCAGTATTCACGCTCGGGATCAGAATCAGCCACAATCCCTGCTCCTACACGAACCTGGGCCTGATTTTTCTGCATAACAATAGTTCTGATCGCAATACAGGTATCAATATCGCCGGCAGAACTAAAATAGCCAATTGCTCCAGCATAAAGCCCCCTGCCATCGGCTTCCAGCTCATTAATTATTTCCAGGGCTCTTACCTTTGGAGCACCACTTACTGTTCCTGCCGGAAAACAGGACCAGAAGGCATCCACACTATCATACTCATCCCCCAGTTCACCATGTACAGAAGAAACCAGGTGCATGACATGAGAATATTTTTCGATTTTATAAAAATCTTTCAACCTTACAGTCCCGGAACGGGCCACTTTGCCGATATCATTTCGACCCAGATCAACCAGCATTAAATGTTCTGCCCGTTCCTTCTCATCCCCTAATAATTCTGCTGCAATCTTGCTGTCTTCTACATCAGTCCGTCCACGAGGTCGCGTCCCGGCGATCGGGCGCGTTTCAATCCATCCATCTTTTACCCTTACCAGCATTTCCGGTGATGATCCTATAATCTGGTAATCACCCATTTGTAAATAATAGTGGTAAGGGGAAGGATTAAAATTGCGTAGATCTCTGTACACATCTAAAGGCTGACGAGTAGTTAACCCGTAAAAAGGCTGAGATAGAACTACTTGAAAGATATCTCCTGCGCTAATATAGTCTTTAGCTTTTTCCACCATATTTAGAAAATCCGCTTTTGCATATAAAGCTTTAGCTGGCTGGATTGTGGGATTCTGCTTGTCCTTAGACAGAGCAACTGCCTGAATCTGTTTAAGTTGTTTGATGATTTCCTCAACCTCGCGGTTTAAACCCGGGCTGTTAACAATTACTTTGCATTGTTTTTCCTGTCTATCAAGAATAATCACGTTTCTGGGTCTTAGCAAGATCGCGCCAGGAAATTGAAAAATGTCCTTTTTCCGCCCACACTCGTTCAGCCGGTGCTCTTTTTCCCGATAGGCCATATCGAAGGAAATACAGCCCACAAATCCATTATAAAATGGTTCAAGTTCTTTTAACAGGGGAAATTTATTCTTTTTTAATAATTTCGATAATTCTTCCCTATCATCTGCAAAGATATACTCTTCACCATCCCAGCCGATGATAGTATAACGTGCCAGTTTCTGGGGTCCTTCAGAACTCTCCAGCAAAAAACCAGTTCCTGAACCAACTAATTGTTCAAAAATGAGAGATGGGTCCTGTAACCAGTGATCTTGCGCCGCAATTATTCTGTAAGCAGGCAAATCCCACTGAGATTCCTGAACTGGGTACAAAAAAATCTCCTCCTTTCGAGGAGATGAAGATAGCCAAAAAAGCCCATACCAAAAAGGCTGGGCTTTCTTTCTAACCCTTTCCCTTCTCGGCTCTCCTCATCTCTCCTCAACTCATCCATGCTCAATGATATTTAGTTGTATATATATTACCATCGTACAAGTTTTTAAGTCAATATGCTTACGAAATAATATAAAAATCACCCCTGAACATATCGTTCAGGGGTGAATCGTCCGGCAGCGACCTACTCTCCCAGGACCCTGCGGTCCAAGTACCATCGGCGCTGGTGGGCTTAACTGCCGTGTTCGGTATGGGTACGGGTGTTGCCCCACCGCCATTAC
>NZ_BDLQ01000015.1:0-44879 GCF_002049255.1 Carboxydocella sp. ULO1
GGCGGTTCTGGCGGAATTCCTCCATTACCCCTTCCTTTTCCTCCTGTTTCATGCGGCCATGCAGCAGCCCGACCCGGAACTGGGGAAAAATCTGTTCCTGCCACTCCTGGGCCAGTTTGGTAGCCGCCTCCAGATCCATTTTTTCCGATTCCTCTACCAGCGGACAGACTACATAGGCCTGGCGCCCTTGCTCTAACTGTTCCCGGATAAAAGCATAAAGCTTGTCCAGCCGGCTGCGATTGAGCCAGTGGGTTTTCACCGGCTTGCGCCCCGGCGGCAGTTCATCGATGACGGAGACATCCAGGTCCCCGTACAGAGTCAGGGCCAGGGTGCGGGGAATGGGGGTGGCTGTCATCACCAGCAAGTCAGGATGGTTGCCTTTTTCCCGCAAGAGGGCTCGCTGACGCACTCCGAAGCGGTGCTGTTCATCCACTACCGCCAGGCCCAGGCGGGCAAAAACCACATCCTCCTGTAACAGGGCATGGGTGCCGATGACAATGGCCAGATGGCCGGAAGCCAGGTCAGCCAGCAGTTGCCGCCGTTCCTTTTTGCTTTTGCTGCTGGTCAAAAGGCCAACCGGCAAGCCCAGGGGTCGGAACAGCTCCTGCAAATTCCAGTAGTGCTGTTCGGCCAGAATCTCGGTGGGAGCCATCAATGCCCCCTGATAGCCAGAGGCCACTGTTTTCAACAGGGCCAGGGCAGCCACGATGGTTTTCCCGGAGCCCACATCCCCCTGCACCAGCCGGGTCATGGGCCGGGGTGCGGCCATATCCCGGTAGATTTCCCCCAGTACCCTTTCCTGGGCTCTGGTTAACTGAAAGGGCAGGCGCTGGCGAAATTCAATTTCCAGCGGCAAGGGTACCGGACTATGAGCTATACCTTTGGGAGCGGTTTTTTCCGTGCCTTTCAACAGAGCCAGAGCCAGCTGCAGGAGAAAAAGCTCATCAAAAGCCAGACGCCGCCGGGCCAGCTCCCTGCTGGTCCAGGACTGGGGAAAATGGATTTCCTGTAAAGCCTGGGGCCGGGGCAGGAGGCTATGTTGCTGACAGTACTGCCCTGGCAAAAATTCGGGGGCGATCTCATCCACCTGGTCCAGCAAGCGGTAAATTACGGTGCGGAAAAAGCGGGAATTGAGCTGGCCACTGCCAGGATAGACCGGCACAATCCGGCCGGTGTGAATCAAGTCCTGGCGGTCCACAATCTCGAATTCCTCCACATTGATCTGGGGAATGCCATAGGCCCGATCGGTTTTGCCCGCCACCACCAGTTCTGTGCCCGCCTTCAGCTGTTCTTTCAGATAACGCTGATTGAACCAGACAGCATAGACCTGGCTCTCTTCCACCCTGAGCAGAGCTTTTAAGATCACCAGCCCCCGGCGCGGACGCAGCTCCTGGACATTGACCACCGTCCCCAGCACCGTTTCCTTTTCCCCGTGTACCAGCTGGGAGGGGTGTTTGAACTGACTGCGGTCCTGGTAATCCCGGGGCAGGTGAAAGAGCAGATCCCGCAGGGTATTGATACCCATGGCCTGCAAGGCAGTAGCTCTCTTAGGGCCGATATTTTTCACATATTGCAACTGGGCCGGCAGGCCCTGGCTTTTTTCGGCAGTGCGGGCCGGTGGTGCTTCTGTCTTTTCCTTCGCCTCCAGCTGTGTTTCCAGCTGGGGTTGGGACTGGGCCCTCCGGGGCGCCGGCCTGCTTACCGGCAAATTGACCAGCCAGTGCCAGAGCTTTTCCAGCTTCTCCTCCCGCTTGCTGCGACTCACCTGGCCATAATCGGCAAAAAGCCGGATGAAGTCGGCAGTTTCTGCCCTGCCTCCACCACCCGGCTTACCCGCCAGTTTTTCCAGCTGCTGTATGACAAAACGGTCAAAGCCGCCAAACACAGCCCCATTATTGCAACCCAGGCGTTTTTCCGCCTGGATGGCTTTTAACAAGAGGGTTTTGCTGTCCATTGCCTTTCACCTCAAACCGACTCCTCCACCGGGAAAAAGGCGATGCCCACTGCGCCTGGACCGGCATAGGTGCCGATAACTGTTCCGACCTCATTGATCATAATCACATCAAAACACTGAAATTCCTGGACAATGCGCTGATGCAGTTTCATCACACTTTCAAAATCATTGGCATGGAGGAGGGCACAGCGCATAGGCCGTCCCTGCAGACGCTCCCGGACCAGTTCTACAATCCGGTCAATGGCCTTATTCCAGCCCCGTACTTTGTCAATGGGGGTAACCACTCCATCCTGCATGGTAAGGATGGGCTTGATATTGAGCAGGCTGCCGACAAAGGCCTCGGCCTTGCCAATGCGCCCGCCCTTGAAGATATAATCCAGGGTATTGAGTACAAAATAAAGACGGCTTTCCTGTTTCAGCTTCTCCACCAGGGCGATAATTTCCTCTTTACTGCGCCCTTCCCGGGCTGCCCGGGCCGCCTCAACCACTATGATGCCAAGGCCAATGCTGAGGCTTTCCGAATCGATTACCGTAATATCTGCCCCTTCCGTCATTTCCGCTCCCAGGCGGGCACTTTGCACCGTGCCGCTGGTCTTCTGGCTGAGATGGATGGAAATGACCTGGGTGCCCTCAGCCGCCAGTTCCCTGTATACTTCAGCAAACTCCAGTGGTGAAGGCTGGGAAGTGGTAGGCAGGTTTTGCAAATGGGGCAAACGCTGATAAAACTCTTTGGAATTCAGGGTTACGCCATCCAGATAGGTTTCCCCATCCAGAAAAACTTTTAAAGGCACTATCTTGATGCCATATTCCTGCACCACCTCGGCCGGAATATCGGCAGTGCTATCAGTCACAATCCTGACTTTTCCCATCTATTCCACCCCAAACACATAAGCATAAACGGGTTGGTCTCCCTGGTGCAGCTCAATTTCCAGCTGCGGATAGGCCGCCTGCAGGCGGGTCAGCATTTCTTGCTGTTCCTCAGGCCCAACCCCTTCCCCGGCAAAAATGGTCAATAAAGAATGATCTTCCGTTACTATGTGGGCCAGCATGTTCAAAAACACTTCTTCCCGGGTCTTGCCCACCACCTGTACTTTGTCATCAATTAACCCCAGTATGTCGCCGGCCTTGATGGCCAGACCATCGATCTGACTATCCCGGACGGCATAGGTAATTTCCCCGGAAACCACCTGACCCAGGGCTGCCGTCATTGCCTCCACATTGGCCGCCAGGTCTGCACCCGGATCAAACTGCATTAAAGCTGCCAGCCCCTGCGGAATAGTACGGCTGGGGATAACTACTACCTGCTTGCTGGTCAGCTGCCCTACCTGTTCAGCCGCCATGATCACATTCCCGTTATTGGGCAGGATCAGGACAGTGCGGGCCGGAACCGCTTCTACTGCAGCCAGCAGATCTGCGGTACTGGGATTATTAGTCTGTCCGCCGGCCACCACCTGGTCAACCCCCAGGCTGGTGAAAACCCGGGTTAAGCCGGCTCCCGTTGCCACGGCCACCAGTCCCAGCTCCTTTTCTTCTTTAACAGGAGCGGCAGCTGGCTTGCTGGCTTCCTGCTGTTGCTTCTCCAGATACTGGTCTAACATGTTGGAGATTTTAATATTATGTAAGCTGCCGTATTGTACCGCAATTTCCAGGGCCTGACCAGGATGGTTGGTGTGGACATGGATTTTGGCTAGATCAGCCTCGCCCACCACCAGCAGGGAATCTCCCAGGGGGTCCAGTTTCCCCCGTAACAGGGCCAGAGGCAAATCCTGGCCTTTCAGAATAAATTCCGTACAATAGTGGTATTTGATATCCCCCAGGTCAGCTGGTAACTCATCTACTACTTCCACCATTTGAGGAGTGGCCTGGGCTTGCGCCGGTTTGGTCAGTACCCATTGTACATCCTGGTCCTGGAAGGATGCCAGCATGGCCCGCAAAAGGATAACCAGCCCCTGGCCACCGGCATCCACTACCCCTACCTGCCGCAAAATGGGCAGCAATTCCGGTGTCCGCTGTAATCCTTCTTCAGCAGCTACCACTGCTGCTTGCCATACTTCAATAGCGGAGCTAGCCTTGCGGACAGCCTTTTCCGCCCCCTGAGCCGCTTCGCGAATCACAGTCAGTATCGTGCCTTCAACCGGCTTTAGTACCCCTTTGTAAGCCGTATCGGCAGCGCCGCGGAAAGCAGCAGCCACCTCTTTCGGTCCCATTTCCTGTACCTGGTTCAGCTTCAAGGCAAATCCCCGCAAAATCTGGGAGAGGATCACGCCCGAGTTGCCGCGGGCTCCCATCAAAGAGCCCCGGGCCATAGCCTGGGCCACGGCGGGAATGGTATCCTCCCGAACCCGGGCCAGTTCCGCTACCGCTCCCTGCCAGGTCAGAGCCATATTGGTTCCGGTATCACCATCAGGAACGGGAAAAACATTTAATGCATCCACTTGCTCCCGCTGAGCCTGTAATACTTCACCTGCGGTTACAAAAGCCTTTCTCAGCTGACTGCCATCGATAGTCCTAGACACACCTGTTCCTCCTGCTCTAAATTAACTTTCCTGCAAACGTACTCCCTGGACTGTAACATTTACCTGGGCTACCCGCAGCCCGGTGGTGTTTTCCACCAGATACTTGACCCTTTCCTGAATATTATGGGCAACCTCGGAAATCTTTACCCCATACTGGACGATAATGTAGAGGTCAATGGATACTTCCTGTTCATCAGTGCGGGTGACATACACGCCCTTGTGAGCCTGGTCGCCGCGAAAAAGTTCGGCCAGGCCGTCAGTTATCTTGCGAGAAGCCATCCCAACCAGTCCATAACATTCCATGGCTGCATTGCCAGCTATAACAGCAATCACATCTTCACTGATCTGAATTTTTCCCAGCATATAAAAACCTCCTCCAGCACATCTTTTAATATTATAACCGCTAATTAATCACAAAAAAAGGGCCCACCTGCATGCGGGTCACCTGCTGCTTAATTACTGCTAACAATCTGGTTCAGTTCAGCCAGCAGTTTTTCTAAATCAACACCATGCATCTTCGCCCCGGCCGCAATGGATTCTGCAGTAGCACCCATACATTCAAGACAGTGCATTCCATACTTTTTAAAAATCTCTCTGGTTTGCGGATAGCGGGCTATCGTCTCAAAAATGGACATATCTCTGGTAATCACGGGACATCCCCCCTTAAAATTATATATTCAACGCAGCTTGCACATTTTCCTGCTTGCCAACTAAGAATGTTTCTGTTAGAATATAGAAGTGATTTTTGCGAGCGGTTGGCTGTAAAGGAGGTGGGTTGTAAAATGGCAAAGTGTGCAGTTTGCGGTAAAGGTCAAGTGGTAGGCATCCAGCTCAGCCACTCTCACATCCGGACCAAGCGGACCTGGTCTCCCAACCTGCAGCGGGTAAAAGCTCTGGTCAATGGCACTCCCAGGCGGATCATGGTTTGCACCCGGTGCCTGCGTTCCGGCAAGGTCCAGCGGGCCATCTAATTTAGCAAAAAAACCAGCGATAGCGCTGGTTTTTTTATTTTTCCTCCCTTTTATTCAATTCAAACATCAGCTGCTCCAGCTCTGCCTTGCTGAAATGATACTTTTCATTGCAAAAATGGCAGCGCAATTCTGCCCCACCCTCGGCAGCCATTTCTGCTAGCTCTTTCCAGCCCAGCGCAAGCAAAATGCCACTCATTCTTTCTCTGGAACAGCGGCAGGCAAAGCGCACTTCCTTGCGTTCCAGGATCTGAAAATCAAAGCCCTGTAAAGCCTGTTGCAACAAGTCCTCCGCCCTTGCTCCTTCGGCTACCTGGGAGGAAACCGGTGGGAGCTGGGCCAAATTGGCCTCCAGAGCGTTGATAACCTCCTCGGTCGCACCAGGCATCAGCTGCAGGAGAAAACCACCAGCAGCCTGCACATGGCCCTCTGGAGCCACCAGTACCCCCAGCGCCACGACAGAGGGGATCTGTTCCGATTTGGCAAAATAATGGGTCAGATCCTCGGCAATCTCCCCTGATACCAGAGGGGAAGTCCCGGTATAGGGCTCTTTCAGGCCCAGGTCACGGGTAATGTAGAGCTGGCCCTGTCCCACCGCCCGGCCTACATCCAGTTTTCCGGGACCTTTGGGCGGTAAATCCACATGAGGCTCCTGGACATAGCCCCGCAAATTGCCTTCAGCATCTGCCTGAGTAATAATCCCACCAATGGGGCCATCACCAAAAATACGCAAGGTGACGGTTTCCTCATTTTTCAAAGTCGCTCCCAAGAGCGCCACTGCCATCAGACAGCGGCCCAGAGCCGCAGTAGCAGTAGGCCAGGTATCATGCCTTTGTCGTGCTTCTTCCACAGCCCGGGTTGCCGTCAGGGCCAGGGCCCGGATTTGCCCCCCGGCAGCTATCCCCCGGATCAACTCATTTTGCATCTTTTTTCCGCCTTTCTACCAGTTAATTTCCTTTATCACTGCACCATTCTGAAGATTAAGCAGCTGAATGCCCCGTTCAGTCACTACCGCCAGGGTCGGAGGCCAATCCTCTTTAGGCAAAGTAGGACTGCCCGGATTTAACAAAAAGGTCCCTTCCTGTTCCAGCAGTACAGGCACATGGGTATGGCCGCTGATCACCACCCGGGCTTTCTGCTGTTTAGCCAGCTTAATCAGACCAGCGGGGCCATCATATTGATGCCCATGGGTTATAACCAGTAAACCAAAGGAAGTATGTACCTGGGTCAAAGGAGGGAGCTGGCGAGCCAGCATCATTTCATCCACTTCGGCATCACAATTGCCCCGCACTGCCAGCCAGGGTCGGGTTAAGCTGTTAAGGGCCTCCGCCAGCGCCGGCGGATTGTATCCGGCTGTAATCGGGTTACGGGGGCCAGGAGCCAGGATATCCCCGGCATGCAAAATCAAATCACAATCGGCCAGTACCTGCTGCCAGGCCTGTTGCCAGACCTGAGAATTGCCATGAGTATCAGAAATCACTCCTATCCGCATGCCTATCACCTCACCGCCTATTTTACTGCCCCTTCGCTATCAGGTCAAGTAAAAGGAAAACGGGCCATGCGGCCCGCTCAATCCAGTTCTTTATTTGCGCAATTCCATACCAGCTCCGGCTTTGGTAGCCTGGGAAGCGATCATGTCACTATTGCCGCTATTGACCAGTTTATGCCAGGTACCTGCCGGTACATAGATAATGGAACCAGCAGCAACAGCGATTTTCTCTTCCCCATTGCCATTATCCAGATAAAACTCCCCTTCGCCCTGGAAGACAAAGAAAACCTGGTCGCCTTCCGGATGGCGATGGTAATCCAGCACCTGGCCGGGTTTGAAGTAGTAAGTGTCAACCCCCAGCATGCCGCCGCTGAAGTTGGCGATTTTATTCATAGCTTCTGCTTTAAAAGCGGGATTTTGAATAACATTTACGTGTTGACTCATAATTTATACCTCCTCATCGATTTCAGTATTAGTTTTGCCTTGCTACTGTTAACAATATACCATGTAAATTTCTGTTTGTCAATAATAATTATTATTATCCTTTAATAAAATCAGCCATCTCTTTACAAAATAGCTTCTGAGGAGGGTCGCTTATGCGCAGTTTATGGAAAGGAGCCGTCAGCTTCGGCCTGGTTAATATCCCGGTCAAAATGTATGTAGCCACCGAAAAAAAGGATATCCGCTTCAATTATCTGCATCAACCCTGTCATACACCGGTACAGTACCGGAAATATTGCCCCACCTGTCAACGGGAAGTGGAGGCAGAGGAAATAGTGCGCGGTTACGAGTACAATAAAGGCCAGTATGTCATCATCTCAGAAGAGGATCTAGAAAATATACCGGCCCCAACGGCCAGAGCCATTGAAATCCTGGATTTCGTTGAGCTCAGCCAGATTGATCCTATTTACTATGACAAGACCTATTATCTGGCTCCCGCCGAAGGAGGGCAAAAGCCCTATGCCCTGCTGAAAGCAGCCATGGAAAAGACCGGCAAAATCGCCATCGCCAAAGTCACCATCCGCAGCAAGGAGGCCCTGGCAGCAGTGCGCTGTCATCAGGAATGTCTGGTGCTGGAAACCATGTTCTATCCCGATGAAATTCGCTCTCCCCGCTATATACCGGAACTGGAATTTCAGGCCCAGTTGCAGGAAAAAGAACTGGAAATGGCGGTTACCCTGATCAATAACCTGGCCGCCCCCTTTGACCCGGAAAAATACACCGACCGCTACCGGGAAGCTCTGCGCCAGGCAATCGCAGCCAAAATCGCCGGCCAGGACGTAGTCGCTGTCCCGGCTGCTCAGCCGGCAAAAGTAGTAGATTTGCTGGAGGCCTTAAAAGCCAGTCTGGAACTGACCAAACCCCAGGCCAAAGCAGCCGGGGGTGAAGGCTGATGCCCCTCTTTTACCCGCCCATGCTGGGAACCCTCTGGCGGGAAGAATGGCCGACAAACTGGTATTATGAAGTCAAATGGGATGGCATCCGGGCCCTGCTCTATCTGGAAGAAGGAGGCTGGCGACTTTTAAGCCGCCGTGGCCAGTTGCTCAACCACGCTTTCCCGGCCCTGGAAGACCTGCGTTCAGCTTTTTCCTTTCTGCCAGTGGTTTTAGATGGTGAACTGGTAGCCTTTGACCAGCAGGGCCGTCTCTCCTTTTCCGCCATCTTAAAGCAAATGCAGGGAAAACAAACCCTGCCCTGGTACTACTGGGTATTTGATTGCCTGCACCTGGGGGAGCCGTTGCTGCATCTTCCCCTGCGGGAGCGCAAGGAAAAACTGGCCCGTTCTTTCCCTCATCACCCTCTGGCTGGACCGGTGCAGTGGTATCAAGGAGAACAGGCCCGCCTGCTGTGGCAAAAAGTAAAGGAGCTGGAACTGGAAGGAATGATGGCAAAAGACCCTGAAAGTCCCTACCTGCCGGGAAAACGCAGTCAGCACTGGCTCAAAATCAAGCGGGAACAGCGGCTTGAACTCTCGATCCTCGGTTTTACCCGGGAAAACCGTCCGGTCAGCTCTCTGCTGGTAGGAGAAATCAGCCCGGCAGGAGAGAAAAAAGTCAGGGGTAAAGTTAATTGCTCCCTACCCGCTCCCCGTTATCAGGCGCTGGTACAGCTGCTAAGAGCGCTAACCCTGGAGCAGGAAGGCAATATTTTCTGGGTACAGCCCCTGTTAATTGCTGAAGTCGCCTATTTGGAGTTAACGGCAGAAAACCAGCTGCGCCATCCCCGTTTGCTGGGAATTAGAAAACAGGAGGAGAAAAAATGAACCTCCAGCTTACTAATCTGGATAAACCCTTTTGGCCGGAAGGTATTACCAAGGGAGATTTGCTGGCCTATTATCAGGCTATGGCATCTGCCCTGCTTCCCCTGCTGTGCCAGCGTCCCCTGGTCCTGAAACGTTACCCTGATGGCATTGAGGGTGAATATTTTTATCAAAAACAGGCTCCACCTCACACTCCGCCAGATTTTCCCCGGGTCCACTGGCATGGCATCGATTATCTCTATGTAAAAACTGTTGAACACCTGCTATGGATCATCAATACCGGTGCCATTGAGATCCATGCCTGGCCTTCCCGGGTACCCCGGCTGGACCAGCCCGATATCCTCCTCTTTGACCTGGATCCCGCCCCAGGAGTCCCCTTTTCCCAGGTCTGTCAGGCTGCCCTGCTGGTCAAGGCTGCGCTGGAAAAGCTGGGTCTGGTGGGATTTGTTAAAACTTCCGGTTCCCGGGGCTTGCACATTTTTGTGCCCATTCAACCGGGACCAGCGAGTGGTCAATTGCGGCGGGCCCTGGCCCTGCTCTGCCAGACCCTGGTTCAGGTCTGGCCGACCGGTCTTTCTACCGAATTCAGTAAAAGCAAGCGCCAGGGCAAAGTCTATCTGGATTACCTGCAAAATACCACCGGCAAATCCACTGCCTGGGTCTACAGTGTGCGCCCATTGCCGGGCGCACCCCTCTCCTGGCCGGTCAGCTGGGATGAAGTCGAGGCAGGCAATTTAAACCCGCAGCAATTTACCTTGCATAATTACCTTCAGTACATTCCTCAGGCCCGGCAGCTCTGGGGGGATTTTTTTCAACAGGCCCGGTCGGCCGCAGGTTTACTGGCTTTACTATCTTGACACGAAGGCCTGGTTTCCCGTAAGATATATTTAGACAGTTATCTAAATATCTAAATGGAGGTGGGGCTATGTCCTTATCCCTCACATTTAAGGCCCTTTCCGATCCCACCCGGCGCAAAATCCTGGAATTGCTGCGGCAGGGTGATCTGACCGCCGGCGCCATCGCAGAACACTTCCAGATCAGCAAGCCCAGCATCTCCCACCATTTAAACCTGTTAAAACAGGCGGGACTGGTGGTGGATGAACGCCAGGGGCAAAATATCCTCTATTCCCTCAATACCTCAGTGCTGGAAGATGTCCTGAGCTGGTTTCTGGAAATGAAAGGAGTGCATGAAGATGAGAAGAAAATGGATTGAAATCGCCATCTGGAGTCTCCTGCTGGGGCAGCTGGCCCTGAGTGTTTACCTCTATCCCCGTTTGCCTGACCCCCTGCCTACCCACTGGAATATGCGGGGAGAAGTAGATGGCTACATGAGTAAACCTCTGGGAGTCGGTTTCCCGCTGGCCCTCAACCTGGGCATCTATCTGCTGCTGGTCTCCCTGCCAGCCCTGGACCCCAAGGCCAAAATCGAGAAGTTTCAACAAGTGCTGGACATGGTCAGGCTGTTCATTCATGGGCTACTAACGGTTATTTTTGTCATTGCTTTATTAAACAGTCTGGGTTACGCCATCCCGGTGGATAAAACGGTACCGGCCCTGATCTCTCTGTTATTTATCTTCCTCGGCAATTATCTGGGCAAACTGCGCCCCAATTATTTTATCGGCATCCGCACCCCCTGGACCCTGGAAAATGAACAAGTCTGGCAAAAAACCCACCGCGTCAGCGGTCCCGTCTGGATGGGGGCCGGACTGGTGGGTCTGATCGGTTCCTTCCGGGGAGGAGCCATTGCCTTTGGTTTTTTCTTTGGCGCGTTAATGGCTGCTACAGCCTTTTCCCTCTGGTATAGCTGGAAGGTCTATCAGGACCTTAAAGGGTCTGACAAACATTAGCTTTATCTTCCCACTCCAGGGAAGTTAATAAGCGCAGTTCAAACATTTTCAGCAAAAAGCGCACCCTTAATGCCGGGCCCATAATAGCATGCCAGCGATTGCCGGCGAAAGGCAGGAAGGTGACATCCAGGGGATCATCATCATTTTCAAAATAGGCCTCCACCTGTTGCCAGGCAGGAAGCAAGTTTTCATCCAGGATTTCCACCTGGAAAATGATTTCACCGGGATTTTTCTCTTCAGTCAATTTGATCTTGTTCTGGTCAAAGCAATACTTCAGCATTCTCTTTCCTCCCGCTGTTTTTTATCTTTTATTATAACACAAAACCCGTCTTCAGTAGCAGGAATTCCCTTCTGCTCTGTCGAAAATTTTAGCTACCCAGCGGTGAGGAGGATTTTCTGTGTGGCTAAAATTTTTTCAGGTAGTGCGGGAACTGCAAATCCATCGCCATATCAATAAACTCAAACCAGAGGAAATCAAGGAAATGCAGCTGATTCATCTGGGTTATCTCTCCGGCCGTCCCCAGCTGATTACCAGAAAAAACTGGCTGAGCCGGGTGACCTTTGTGGAATTTCCGCTGGCCCTTGAGTGTCAGGCCCAGCCAGGACTCTTCTTTGGTTTTTATCGCCTTTTCAGCAGTCAGGCCAGAGATATCTTGCAGGCCAAACTGGGGGACCAGTTTTATGTGCGCAGCATTGCCGTCAATGACCCGGAATTGCGCTGGTATTATGTGCTGGAGTTAGTGCCAGCCGATAAGCTGACCGATTTCCCCTTGCGCTACAAAGAATACCTTCTACCTCATAAGTTAAACTGTCTGCGCTAAAAAGGGACCAGCGCCAGAAGCGCCGGTCCCTTTTTATTTTACTGGAACAGCTCAGTACTGAGATAACGTTCACCGGTATCGGGAGCCACCACAACCACTCTTTTGCCTGCCCCCAGTTCTTTCGCTACCTTCAGGGCAGCCCAGACGGCAGCACCAGAGGAAATACCTACCAGAATCCCCTCTTTGCGGGCCAGGTTACGGGCAGTTTCCATCGCATCTTCATTGGTCACCTGAATGACCTGGTCATAAATCTTTGTATTCAGCACGTCAGGCACGAATCCAGCGCCAATGCCCTGGATTTTGTGAGGTCCGGGATTGCCGCCACTCAACACCGGGCTGGCAGCAGGTTCCACAGCTACTATTTTGACCCCAGGGATTTTTTCTTTCAAAACCTCACCAACCCCGGTTATAGTACCGCCGGTGCCGACCCCGCCGACAAAGGCATCCAGCTGACCGCCGGTCTGCTCCAGAATTTCCAGCGCGGTAGTCTTGCGATGGATTTCCGGGTTGGCCGGGTTTTTAAATTGCTGGGGCAGGAAATAATCGGGATTCTGGGCCAGCAGTTCTTCCGCCCGGCGCACGGCTCCTTTCATTCCCTCACTGCCAGGGGTGAGAATCAGCTCGGCACCATAGGCTTTCAACAAATTGCGCCGCTCTATGCTCATGGTTTCCGGCATCACCAGGATCAGCTTATAACCCCTAGAAGCTGCCACCATGGCCAGTCCAATCCCGGTATTGCCACTGGTGGGCTCTACGATGGTAGCACCAGGCTTGAGGATGCCTGCTTGTTCAGCAGCTTCAATCATGGACAGAGCAATCCGGTCTTTAACACTGCTGCCCGGGTTGAATGACTCCAGTTTTACATAAACCTCAGCCATATTCTCATCTACCAGTTTGTTCAACCGCACCAGGGGGGTTTGGCCGATCAATTCAGCAATATTGTTGGCTACACGCATGCAAATTACCTCCTCTTTATTCCGAGTATTTCGCTCTGTTTTTATGCTTATCTAAAGCATAACAAACATTATTATTTTTGTCAATAAAAATCGAAAAAACCCATTGGGCATTTTTTGCTCAATGGGTTCTGCTCAGTTTAGGCAAGTACAGGGTTGCGACAGCACCCCCGGTAGGCCGATTGCCCAGCTCGATCCGGCCCCCGTGGGTTTCAGCTATTTGTTTGGAAACCACCAGTCCCAGGCCCATTCCTTCTTCCTTGGTAGTAAAAAAGGGCTCAAAGACTTTGTTTAAAACCTCAGGAGGCAACCCCGGGCCATCATCCATCACCAGTACAGCCCATTCCTGCTCCCGGCTCTCCACTTCGACTACCACTTTGCCACGGCTACCACAGGCATCCACCGCGTTTTTGATAAAATTGACCAGCACCTGCTTGATTTGTTCCCGGTCAGCCCGCACATAGGCCTGACCATATGTAACCCCTTCTAAGGCAACCCCTTTCAGGTTGGCTTCACTGACCATTACCGCTAGGGTTTCCCGCACCAGGTTGATCAGATCCACATCCCGAAAATTGGGGGCACTGGGTTTGGTGAGCAAGAGAATTTCGCTCACCAAACCCTTGATGCGCCGTAATTCTTCATTGACCAGGGCTGCATACTCCCGGGCCTTCCCTTCCGGCAGCAGCGGATTTAGCAGCTGCATGAAACCCATCACCGTCGTCAGGGGGTTACGGATTTCATGGGCCAGCCCGGCAGCCAGCTGCCCGACAACCGCCAGTTTTTCCTGGCGGATGAGTTTATCCTGCATCTCCCGTTCCCTGGTCACATCCCTGACCATCATGATTAGTCCCAGGAAACGGTTTTTGCTGTCCCGGAGCGGGGTCATAAAAACATCCAGCAAGCGTTGATTGACTTTGATATTCCTCTTTTCATAAGCTTCTTTATTTCCGGAACGGAATTCCTCCATTAATTCTAAAACCTGAGCCTGTAACAGCGGTGAATGACATTCCACCACATTCTGCCCGATGAAGTGTTCAGGATTAACAGCAAAAATATCCGCTGCTGCTTGATTAATCTGTACACAACAGGCATCAGGATCGAGAATCATAATCCCATCAACCAGACTGTTAAACAAAGGGCTTTTGCCGATCTTGATTAGCTCTTTCCCTTTCCCCGCACTCATACAAACCTCCCAAACTCCACTCTTTATAATTGTTTTATAACTGCGGCACAGCGGGGACAAAGGTCTGGATGTTCTGCATCCTGGCCTGTTTCGGTGCTATAAATCCAGCATCTTTCGCACTTGCTTCCAGCTGCGGCAGTGACTTCTACCTCCAGTTCCCCGGTACCGCTGGCCAGTTCCACCTGGGAGACGATGAAAATGGGGGCCAGCTGCTCCAGGTATTGTTGTAACAGTTCCAGCTCTGCGCCACTGGCAGTCAGCTTCACCCGGGCATCCAGAGAATGCCCGATCACCTTCTGCTGTCGGGCCACTTCCAGGGCCTTGGTTACTTTTTCCCGTACTTCCAGCAGTTTCTCCCAGCGTTCTGCCAGTGCCTCATCCAGGTAGCGCTGCTCCACCCCGGGCATGTCGGTCAGCTGAACACTCCGGGGTCTTTCCCCCGGCAGGTAGCGCCAGATTTCCTCAGTGGTAAAGGCCAGTACCGGTGCCAGCAGGCGCACCAGGGCATCAATGACGTAGTACATCACCGTCTGAGCCGCCCGCCGTTCCCGGGATGTAGGCAGGGAAACATACAGCCGGTCCTTGGAAATATCGAAATAGATGGCACTTAAGTCCACAGCACAGAAGTTGTGAATAGCATGGTAGACAATATGGAATTCATAGTTTTCATAGCCGGCCCGTACCCGTTCGATTAACCGCTGCAATCGGTAGAGGGCCCATTTGTCCAGCTCCGGCATCTCGTCATAATCCACCAGATCGGTAGCCGGATTGAAATCATAAAGGTTGCCCAGTAAATAGCGACAGGTATTGCGGATCTTTTTGTAAGCCTCGGCAATCTGCTTAAGAATATTGGGGCTGGCCGCTACATCGGAACGATAATCAGCAGAAGCCACCCAGAGCCGCAGGATATCCGCCCCCATCTGGTTGATGACCTCCAGGGGATCAACCCCGTTACCCAGGGACTTGGACATCTTTCTGCCTTTTTCATCCACCAGGAAGCCGTGGGTCAGCACTGCCCTGTAAGGTGCCTGCCCGCGGGTGGCCACTGCAGTCAGCAGGGAGGAGTTGAACCAGCCCCGGTGCTGGTCACTACCCTCCAGATAGAGGTCAGCGGGCCAGCTCAGTTCCGGCCAGTATTCTGGCTGATCGCAAACCGCCGCATGGCTGGAGCCACTGTCAAACCAGACATCCATGATATCAGTTTCCTTGCGGAAGCGGTCATGGCCACACCTGGGGCAGGTTAGACCGGGAGGCACCAGCTCGGCAGTTTCCCGGGCAAACCAGATGTCGGAACCATGTTCTTTGAACAGGTTTTTAATATGCTTGATGGTCTGGTCATTGATGATTTCCTGACCGCATTGTTCACAGTAGAAAATGGGAATAGGCACACCCCAGAGGCGTTGCCGGGAAATACACCAGTCTCCCCGCTCTGCCACCATGTTGTAGATACGGTCACGGCCCCAGGCCGGGATCCATTGCACCTCGTCAATGGCCTTTAAGGCCTGCTGACGAAAACCATCGATGGAAGCAAACCATTGCTCGGTAGCCCGGAAGACAATGGGATTTTTACAGCGCCAGCAATGGGGGTACTGGTGAGAAATCCTGCCGCTTTTCAGCAAATAGCCATGTTCATCCAGCCACTGGATTACCTTCAGGTTCCCGTCATTGATATGCAGCCCGGCAAAAGGTCCAGCTTCCTGGGTGAAATAGCCGCTGTCATCCACCGGGTTAACAACTGGCAAGCCATATTTCTGACCCACTTCAAAGTCCTCCGCCCCGTGGCCTGGTGCAGTATGGACCGCACCGGTACCGGCTTCCAGAGTGACATGGTCACCGAGGATGAGGGGACTCTCCCGATCCATGAAAGGATGGCGGCAAACTACTCCTTCCAGTTCCTGGCCTTTGAACCGGGCCACAATCCCCTGTTCCGTCAGGCCGGTAGCTTCCAGGAACTGTTTTAGCAATTCCCGGGCCACCAGCAACTGCCCTTTTTCCGTTTGCACCAGCACATAATCGAAATCCGGATGCAGACAAATGGCCAGGTTGGCGGGCAGGGTCCAGGGGGTTGTGGTCCAGATTACCACCCCTGCCTCCTGCGGCAGTTTCCCTTTGCCATCCTGGACCGGAAAGCGGACATAAATGGAATGGGAGGTCTTGTCATTGTATTCCACCTCCGCTTCCGCCAGGGCGGTTTCGCAGCTGGCACACCAGTACACCGGCTTCAGACCTTTGTAAATATAGCCCCGTTTGGCCATTTCCCCGAAAATCTCAATCTGTTTGGCCTCAAAATGCGGCATCAGGGTAAGATAGGGGTTTTCCCAGTCTCCCCTTACCCCCAGGCGTTTAAACTGTTCTTTTTGTACACCGGCATATTTTCTGGCATATTCCGCACAGCGCTGGCGGAATTCCACCGGGCTTACCGCCTTGCGGTTAAGACCCAGGTCCTTGATCGCCCGCTGTTCAATGGGCAGGCCATGGGTATCCCAGCCCGGTACATAGGGGGCATCATAGCCGGTCATGGATTTGTACTTGACAATAATATCCTTTAATACTTTGTTCAGGGTATGGCCCAGATGAATATCCCCATTGGCATAAGGCGGGCCATCATGCAGGATAAACTTGGGCCGGCCCTGGTTTTTCTGTTGTACCTGCCGGTAGATATCCATTTCTTCCCAGAACCTGAGAATTTCCGGCTCCCGTTGCGGCAAATTGCCCCGCATGGGAAAATCGGTTTTGATCATATTGAGAGTTTTGCTGTAATCCATTGCCTTTCCTCCTAAACTGAAAATGTTTACCGCAAAAAATATACTCCCGCCCCCTATGGGACGGGAGTTATACCCGTGGTACCACCCAACTTGCCGGCATAAACCGGCCACTCCTTGTGCAGGTAACGGTTGCACCGGGCCAGCCTACTCCGCCTGTAAGCCTTTCAGCCGCCAGCTCCCGGGGGATCCGCCGTACTGCCCGGGCTCCGGCTTCCACCCTCCCGGAGTCGCTGTTCCCTGCCTCCCTACGGCCTGTCCCGTTCATCGCCATTAGACAAATAGCTCATTTTGTCAATTATTGTATACTTTTCGTACGGTTTTTGTCAAGGGCTATCTTTTCATGCCAGAAAATACTATAATATTGAATAAGCGTTCATTCAGTTATGGGAGGTAGAGAGCATGGCCGAAAAAACCTTAATTCTGGAGTATCTGGACAATCTGGCCCTGATTACCCTCAATCGTCCTGCTGCCCTCAATACCATTAATCTGGATCTGCTGCAGGAAATGGAAGAAATCCAGCAGAAACTGGCTCAGGACCCCAACCTGCGGGCCGTAATGGTGCAGGCGGCCGGTCCCCATTTTTCTGCCGGTATCGATCTCAGCCTGCTGGCTCAGGTGGATGCCAGCTTTGTGCTGCAGCAGGTCCAGAGATTACAGCAGATTTTTCAGCGCTGGCAGCAATTAACCGTTCCTGTCATTGCCGCCATTCAGGGAGTCTGTTTTGGTTCCGGCCTGGAGCTGGTTCTGGCCTGTGACCTCCGGATCGCAGCCGCTAATGCCCGTTTTGCCTTGCCGGAAGTGCGTTTTGGTCTTGCCCCTGACCTGGGGGGCACCAGTCGCCTGACCAAACTGGTCGGGGCCGGTCAGGCCAAACGCCTGCTGCTCACCTGTGAGGAAATCGATGCCCAGGAAGCTAAAACCATCGGTTTGGTGGAAAAGGTGGTACCCGAAGCAGAGCTGGAAAAGGCTGCTCTGGGCTGGGCGCAAGCTATCGCTTCCTTCCCGCCGGCCGGGCTACGCTTTGCCAAACAGGGCGTGCAGGTGGCCCAGGAAGCCAGTCTCGCTGCGGCCCTTCTGTTCGAGCAGGCCCAATCCGTATATTGTTGTGGTACCCAGGAACAAAAAGAAGCCATCGCCGCCTTTTTCCGCAAACAGAAGTAACCCGGTCCGCGCCGGGTTTTCCTTTTCTTAGCGGACAAAACCGGTAATCCTTTCCCGGTGTTCCGTTTCCGAATCAGGTACCAGCTCCTTGAGCTCCAGCACCGGACTGAGGCAACAATCCTTATCCCCCAGTTCGGCCAGAATCTGTTCCTTCCGGCGCTGAGCAAAATACTGGCACACTTCCTCATAGACCGGTTGTCCGGGCAAGGCCGGGGCAAATTGCTGGGACAGCCAGTGTTCTTTGCCGGTGGCCCGGCAAAAATTGGCCCAGAATTTTTCTTCCAGTGCAGCCAGCACCACATATCCGTCCAGACAGCGGTAGAGGTTATAACAGACTATGCCTCCGGCTACCACACCCTGGCCGGGTAAGGAGTAACGGCGTTTGTCCTGGCCATAAAAGGCACCGGTAACATTGGCCCAGCTCTGGACTACCTCGGCAATACCAATAGTATAGCGTCCCCCCTGTCCGCTCACTGCCTGCTTGTAAAGGGCTGCGGCAGCCACTGCAAACAATGCCATGCCCCCGGCCAGATCGCCCAGCAATAACCCGGGAATGGCCCGTTCCTGTTTACCGGTACTGCCGATGATTCCTCCTACCGCCTGGTAGTTGAGGTCATGGCCTGCATCTTTAGCCCAGGGGGAATCCGGCTGATAGCCCCCTATAGTGATGTAAGCCAGGCGCGGATTTAACGTTTGCAGAAAATCATAACCCAGGCCCAGTCGTTCCATTACCCCGGGCCGAAAACTTTCAATCAACAAATCAGCCTCTTTCACCAGCTGCAGGAACTCCTCCCGGTCCACTGCCTGTTTCAAATCCAGGTAACGGATTTCCTTGCAGCTGTTGAGCAGGTGGTAAATATAGGCATCCTCCCCTTCCCGTTCAGGAAAGAGGCTTTTCAGATAATCTCCCTTGCCTTTGTCTTCAATTTTCACCACCCGGGCCCCAAACTGGGCCAGCAAGAAAGTGCCATATGGTCCCGGCAGCAGCCGGGTCAGGTCTACAATCAGCGGTTGATTCACAAAAAACACTGGCTACATACCTCCCCAAAATAAGTAACGGCAGAAATGCCCGATTCCTGCCGCTTCTCTTTCTATGGATTATTCTTGTTTAGTCTCTGTTGCAAAGTAGGTTCCCTTTTCCAGCAAGTCCAGATAAGCCTGTAACATGGCTTTCAGTTCCGTACGCAGCTTATGATTGAGTTTCAGCAGTTCTTCCTGCTCCTGCAAGATATCTTTTACCCGCTCTTTGGCCTGACTGATCAGCTGGCTGGCATCCTTTTCTGCCGCCGCCCGGATAGCTGTAGCTTCTGTTTCCGCTGCCCGGCGCAGGTCATCGGCAGTGCGGCGAGCCAGCACCAGGGCCTCCTTGATATCATCCTCCAGGCGCTTGTAATGGCTGAGGGATAATTCTCTGGAGGCCAGCTGTTCTTTCAGCTCCAGGTTTTCCTTATAGATCTTCTCATAGTCAGCCAGCAACTCGGCTACATATTTGTCCACCGCTTCCGGACTATAACCCCGAAAACCCCGTTCAAAATCGGGGTTTTTGTAATCCAGGGGCGTTTTGACCTGTGCCATCGCTCATCCTCCTCTGCCGGTTTTGCTCCAGATTTCCACTTTGAATAAAAATCTGCCTTTTTTGCTGTTACCGTTCTGGGCCTTCACCAGCACCCGGCCAAACCCCTGAACAGACAACCAGTCTCCTGGCTGGATCTCTGCAGCGGGTTTAAGGCATTGGCGCCAGTTGAGGCGTACCAGACCGCTGGTAATCCACTCTACCGCCTGCTGGCGGGCTACGCCTGCACTTTGGGCCAGCAGAGCATCCAGCCGCGGAGAAGCCAAACTCACCAGCCGTTCTTCCCCTGCGGGGCGCGTAATTGCCGGTGGTTCAGGCTCTGGCAAAAGTTCAACGGGTACAGGGCCCACCCGGTTCCACTGGCACTGCAAGGCAGAAACAATTTCACTGGCCACCGCTACCCAGATTCCTTTTTCTGTACAGAGGATGTCTCCTACCAGCTCCCGCTTGATCCCACTGGCCAGCATAGACCCGAGAATATCCCGGTGACCCGGTTGAAAGAATTGAAAACGGCCTTCTACCCGCATGACCGTAACGCCCGGCTGTTCAAAGCCAAATTCAGCCCAGTCAGCCGGAAACAAGAGCAGGCGGCAGCGTTCCGGTTCACCGGTAAAACCTCCTTGTTGCTGATAAGCAACTGTCTGTCGCCTTGTTTCCAGGATAGTTCTGGCCAAAACCTGCTGGCCGGGGTCAAGGAAAAAAGTAAAAGCGGGCACTTCCCTGGTTTCCACCTGCACCAGCAGATCCCAGAGCCGTTCCACCAGGGCTCTTTCCTCGTCATTGCCCGCCTGCCGCAGCCAGTATTCCCGCATCAATATCCCCCCAGCATGCGACTGAGGAAAGAGAGAACGCCTCGCCGGATTAAATCGAGAACAAAGAAGGCAATAATTGGCGAAAAGTCCACCATCCCGACCGGAGGAATGAACCGGCGAAATAGGTCAAGATATGGTTCAGTCATATCCCGTAATAACCGGACCGCCGGGTGATAACGGTTAACCGGAAACCAGCTCAAGAGAATATAAATGATCAACATCCAGCTATAAACCTTAAACAAAGTGTCAATAAAATCGATCAGCAAGCTCCTACCTCCCTATTTTTGCCCGGCACTCATTTCCTGGGCCCGCCTGGTGGCCGCCATCACGGCATTCATCAAGGTTACCCTTAAGCCCCCTTCTTCCAGGGCGTAAATACCGGCGGTGGTGGTGCCCCCGGGAGTAGTAACCATGTCCTTCAGGCGACCGGGATGCTCTCCTGTTTCCAGCACCATTTTGGCCGCCCCCAGCATGGTCTGGGCCGCCAGGGTCATGGCGATATCCCGCTGGATGCCCACCCGCACCCCGGCATCGGCCAGAGCCTCCAGCATAATGTAGACATAAGCGGGCCCGGAACCGGATAAACCGGTAACGGCATCCATCAGATTTTCCTTGACGGTAACAGCTGTGCCAACAGCACCAAAAATAGCGGCTGCCATAGTTTCATGGGCTGTAGTAGCATATTTGCCCAGACACATAGCCGTAGCTCCGGCCCCTACCAGACAGGGAGTGTTGGGCATGGCCCTGATTACCGGCACGCCGGGCAGAAAAGTTTCAATCAGAGTAGTGGTAATTCCAGCAGCAATAGAGATTATCAGTTTATCTCCATTGACCCTTTCCCGAATCTCCTCCAGCACTTCTTCCATGGCCTGCGGTTTTACCGCCAGCACCAGGATATCGGCGGCAGCAGCGGCTTCGCCATTATCAGCACAGGCATGGATGCCCATTTTTTCCTGCCAGGCCAGCAGTCGCTCCCGGTGGATGTCGGCGGCATAGATCTGATCAGGGGTAACCAGTCCGGCTTTCAGCAAACCATTGATCAAGGCCGAACCCATGGCCCCGGCACCAATAAAACCGATACGCTTATCCGTTAAAGCCATCTTACTTCACCCAGGTAAAAATGCCTCGATCCCGCTGTTCATCCCGGCTGTCCAGCATGGAGGAAATGTCCACTCCATTGGGAACGAAAAGATAAATACCGGTGCCAACCTTTTGCAGACTGCCACCCAGAGCATAAACTGTGCCGGAAACAAAATCTACAATGCGCTGGGCCACACTGGGATCGGTTTTTTCCAGGTTTACCACTACACTGCGACGGTTTTTCAGATTATCGGCAATGGACTGGACTTCATCAAAGGCGCGCGGTTCAATTACTACCACTTTCATGCCTTTTTGCTGCGGCAGGGCTACCACAGGCGCCTTTTTGCCACGACGAAACTGCTCTTCCCGTTCTTCCATGAACTCATCCTGTTCTTCCAGCAGTTCTTCTTCCTCATCGGCCAGACCGATCATACCCATTACCTTATCCATAATTTTTGCCATTTTAGTTTACCTCCTTGCACCAAATATATCACTACCAATGCGTACCAGGGTAGCCCCTTCTTCAATGGCCACCTGATAATCATTGGACATACCCATGGATAAATGTTTTAGTCCCAGCTCCCGGGCCAATTCCCGCAACTGACGAAAATAAGGGCGGGCCTGTTCAGCGTCAGCCACAAAAGGCGCCATAGTCATCAGCCCTTCAATCTGTAAACCCGGCAGTTCCTGGACTTCCCGGTAAAAAACCGGGACATCGCCAGGAGCCAGGCCATGTTTGGTTTCTTCTCCCGATACATTCACCTGAATCAGGGCTTTTAGGATCAGCCCCCGAGCACTAGCCCGCTTGCTGATCTCCCGGGCCAGTTCCCAGCGGTCCAGAGAGTGCAACAGATGAATGCGGTCGATAATATATTTTACTTTATTGGTTTGGAGCGTGCCAATCAAATGCCAGCGCAGTCCAGGAGGCAATTCCGGCTGCTTGGCCAGCAGTTCCTGTACCCGGTTTTCCCCCAGGTCAGTCACCCCGGCAGCCAGAGCTGCCTGAATCCCCTCGGGTGGCACAGTCTTGGACACCGCCACCAGGGTGATCTCCTCCGGCCGCCGGCCAGCCCGCAAGGCTGCTGTCCTGATTTCCTCCCTGACTCTGGCCAGATTCACTGCAATCTCAGCCCAGCTATCAGCCATACTTCTCACCTCATCACCCTTTGCCCATCGGTGACCAGGGCCGGTGTGACCACCACCCGCGCACCTGGGCCCAGCAAGGGCGCTTTATTTTCCGGTGCTATTTCCTCCACAGCCGCCATTTCCCCTACCTGGCCGTTGACTTTCACCGGCCTGAAATAGGCGATTTCTTTGTAGACCACATACAGACCCTTTTTCCCCCCTGTCTCGGTCAGGGCAGAGGCAGGGACCAGATAGCCGCGGTAGGTCCTTTCCACCAGTTCCAGATTGTTCCGGCGCTCATGGGCCAGATCCCCCACATCATTGAGAGCGGTCAGGATTACCCAGGTCTCACCACCGCGTTGTTTCAGCTTTTTCACCAGCAGGCTGGTATCCTTACCTCTCAGTTTAAGCACTGTTTTTCCCGCCTGCCAGTGTACTGTTGAGTTGAGATGGAGCAAAAAAGCCGGGTTCTGCAGATTGTCGAGGAGCTTTACCCCCTGGACCGGGGGTTTTTCTTTGCCCAGTTCCTGTTGTAAAGCCTGCCAGAGCTGGTCCGGTTCAACGGTATCGATCAGCTCAGGCAGGAGAACGCTTTCCAGCCCATCCACATGATAGCAAACCTGGCCGGGCTCAGGAGCAACTACCCGTTCGTCCCAGCGACCAGCAGCACCATCCAGTTGCCCCTGTTGCAAGCGAGCGATCACTTCTCCCCGGCGTACCCGCTGCCCCTCGGGAACCACTGGCTCCAGTTTAGCCCCGGCTGGAACGGGTAAAATCTTCTCCCGGCGGATGGTCCAGGCCTCAGCCTGTTCCACCTCTTCTAGTTTCCCCCATTGTACCGGCTGAATATCTATAACCCTGGCCACAATCCGGTTGGCCATAAAGCGAATTCCCCACCAGAGGACAGACGCCCCGATCAGCAGCAAGACAATACTGGCTAACACGAACAACCTGTACTCTTTCTTTCTCCGCTTTTGCTTGTTCATTCTTTCACCTCGTTCGTGTCTTAACTAAGTAATATTCTACAAAAACCAGCCACTTCCTGCTTGCTTCAGGAATAAACCGGGAGTGTAAAGGAAAAAACCGAGCCTTTGCCCAGTTCTGACTTGACTTCAATAGTCTGGCCATACCGTTCCAGAATGTGTTTGACAATGGACAGGCCCAGGCCTGTCCCGCCCAGATCCCGGGAACGGGCCTTGTCCACCCGGTAAAAGCGCTCGAACAGCCGCGGTAAAGACTCAGGGGGAATGCCGATACCGGTATCGGCTACCTCCACCCGGATCTGATTGGCTTCCGCCCAGACTCTGACGGAAACAGATCCCGCCGGTGTATATTTAATGGCATTATCAATAAGGTTCAACAGCACCTGTTCCAGCAAATCCCCGGACATAGCCGCCGGCGGCAAAGGCTGCTGAATCTCCTGGAGCAAACCCAGACCCTTGTTTTCTGCCAGGGGTTGTAAAATTTCCACCACTTTCTGCACCTTTTCCGCCACATCCACCGGCTGGCGTACCACTTCCGCCCTCGGTGCCTCAATCCGGCTCAGGCTGAGCAAGTCATCGATCAGACGCTGTAGCCGTTCTGCTTCTGACTGGATGATGGTAAGGAAACGTTCTGTCAGCACCCGGTCTTCCATGGCCCCATCCAGCAAAGTCTCTACAAAACCTCGAATGGAGGTCAGTGGGGTGCGCAATTCGTGGGAAACATTGGCCACAAACTCGGTGCGCAATTGTTCCAGTTTGCGCAATTCGGTGATATCCTGCATCAGCACTACCGCCCCCTGGTGGTGGGCATCCTGGCCCAGGGGCGCAGCGGTAAGGCGCAGAAAGATTTCCTTCTCGCCAGCCAGGCGAATTTCGGATTTTTGCACCTCTTTCAGTCGAACGGTTTTGCGGATCAGCTCTTCCACTTCCGGATGGCGCACCAGGCTCAGCACCGTTCGGCCGGAGACATCCTTGGCCTCTACTCCGAACATCTTGCAGGCCGCCCGGTTGATCAGCATGATCCGCCCCAGGCGATCAACCGCGATCAGCCCTTCCGCCATGGAAGCCAGAATGGTTTGCAGGCGCTGTTTTTCCCATTCCGCCAGCTCGATCTGCTGCTGTAACCGTTCACTCATACGGTTAAAAGCCACCGCCAGATAGGCCAGTTCATCATCGCCCCGCACCGGCAAACGGTAATTTAAATCCCCTTTGGCCAGCGCCATTGCCCCTTCCGCCAGCTCCTGAACCGGCTTGGTAAAGCGCACGGCCAGCAGGTAACTGCCTCCAGCTGCCAGCACCAGGGTACCCAGCAGAGCTTCAAACAAAAGGCGACGCAGGTAGGTTACTTCTGCCTGCAAATCCGCTTTTTCCTGCCAGTGGGCCTGGCGGGCCAGCCGGGCCTCCCAGCGACTGACCAGCACCTGATCTACCAGAATAAAAGCACCGGTTAAGACTACCAGGGATAAAATAATAATCTTCCAGTGAAATTTTCTCTTCACTGCTCCAACTCCCTCATGCGGTAGCCAGCCCCACGTACTGTTTCCAGATAGCGGGGATTGGCCGGGTCAGCTTCTATTTTCATGCGCAAATGGCGGATATGCACATCCACAGTGCGAGTATCACCGGCATAGTCATAGCCCCAGATTTTCTCCAGCAGATAATCCCTGGAAAACACCCGGCCCGGATGGGTCATCAGGAGCTGTAACAGCTCACACTCCTTGGGGGTCAGGCTCTGCTTCCTGCCCCGTACTTCCACCTGGTATTTTTCGGGAAACAACATGATTTCCCCTTCCCCATAGCTGATCCCTTTTTCTCCCGTTTCCTTGCCTTCTTCGGCCGGACTTAGCCGCCGCAAGCGAGCCTTGATACGGGCCAGCAGTTCCCGGGGACTGAAGGGCTTGGTCATATAGTCATCAGCCCCCAGCTCCAAACCCAGCACTTTGTCGGTTTCTTCACCCCGGGCCGTCAGCATGATAATCGGTATATTGCGGGTAGCCGGGTCATCATGCAGATGGCGGCAAACTTCCAGGCCGTCAATTACCGGTAACATCAGGTCCAGAATCACCAGATCCGGTTTTTCATTACGGGCCAGTTTCAGGGCCTCCTGCCCATCTCTGGCCACCAGCACCTGGTAACCCCATTTTTCCAGATTGAACTGTACCAGCTCTACGATCAGCGGATCATCATCAACCAGCAAAATAGTCGCCATAATCTACCTCCCCATTTTATTTCAGCATTATCAAGGCTCCCATCCTGCCCGTTTTGCCCCCGGACTTGCGATGGGAGAAAAACAAATCCGAATGGCAGGCAGTACAATAGCGGCTCTGCCAGACATTTTCCGGCTTGATCCCGGCCTGCAGCAAAAGCTGGCGGTTGGTCTCTCCCAGATCCAGCTGCCAGTGGCCTTCCCGTCCCGGGGTAAGCCCTCCAACCCCCAGAGCCTCGATCTTGAGGGCCACCCGTTCATCCACTTCATAACAGCAGGGTCCGATATGAGGACCGATCGCAACCCAGATTTGCTCCGGAGCAAGTTCCAGTTGCTGACATAACTCCCGCACTACCAGGGGGCCAATCTGTTGCACCGTTCCCTGCCAGCCGGCATGGGCCATAGCGACTACTCCGCCTTCCGGAGCCAGAAAATACAAAGGCACACAATCAGCATAAAAAGTGATCAGGGGCAAGCCCCGTTCCGCTGTGGCCAGGGCATCCGCTGCCTGCAGACTTTCATCCCAGCTAAATGCCCCCTGGCCACGGCGGGCAGCTCCAGCCCAAACCAGATGGCAGCCGTGAACCTGCCGTACACTGACCAGGGCATCGGCTTCCAGTCCCAAACTCTGGGCAAAGCGTTTACGGTTGACAATCACCCGCCCGCTTTCATCTCCTACATGCAGCCCCAGATTCAAGGTATTGTACGGTGGCTTGCTTGTCCCCCCGATGCGCGTTGAAAAAGCCACCTGTGCCCACGGTTCCCAGTCCGGTAAGGCCAGATGGACAACTCCCCCTTTATCGCGTAACTGAAAAGGTTCCAAAGGCTGTCCCCTCCTCTCGTGCAAAAAACCGCCCTAAGGGCTGGTTATTGGTAATTATAGGCGATTTGCTCCAATTCTACCAGTATAACATCAATGCCGATCTTGTTGATATTTTCCCAGGGGATCACGATATCCTCCTGGCGCCCGAACATGCGAAACATGCGCCCACCTTCCGGGTTCAGTACCAGGGCCCGGATGGTGCCATTTTCCACATCAATATCGATATCCTTGATGGGGCCCAAACGCCGCCCGTCCACCACATTGATGACTTCCCGCAGCCGTAAGTCCGACACCTTGAGCACGGCTTTCACCTCCTGTCTACCTACATTATATGTAGACGAGGCTGAAAGTGTGTCAGCTTACCGCCAGTTCCTGTCCCTCATTTTCTTCTTCCACAGTATAGCGGGAGACATTGAGGATAATCCCGGCAGCAATCAGTTTAAACAATAGAGAAGACCCGCCATAGCTGATAAAGGGCAGGGTTACCCCTACTACCGGGAAAACATCCAGCACCATGGCCAGATTGACCAGAGCCTCTACCAGCAATACCGCCCCCATGCCCGTAACCAGCAAGCGGCCGAAGGTATCTGGAGCTTTCTTGCTGATTTCATAGACCCGGTAAAGGACAATGGCAAACAGAGTAAAGACGATTATACCCCCGATAAAGCCCATCTCCTCGGCCAGTACGGCGAAAATAAAGTCATTGTGCTGTTCGGGTAACCAGAGATACTTGGACTTGCCGTCCCCTAATCCCACGCCCAGCAGCCCACCGGAGCCGATGGCCAGCAAAGCCTGGGCCTGCTGAAAACCGTAACCAAGAGGATCCTGAAAGGGGTCGAGAAAAACAGTAAACCGTTTCAGCCGGTAGCCAACCGTGGTTACAGCCAGTACCGCTACCGGTACCAGCACTGCCGCCAGAGCTCCAATCCAGGCCCAGGGGATACCAGCAGCAAACAATACCACCGCTGCAATCAGACAAATAACCCCTGCGGAACCGGCATCTCCTTCCAGCCCCACCAGGACAAGTATAAGTACTACTTGTATAATTGCGGGCACATAGCTGATTTTGCGTTTTTTACCCCGTTTCACCAAACGTTCTTCCCGCTCAAAATAGGCAGCCAGCATAATTACCAGAGAGAGCTTGGCCATCTCCGATGGCTGGAGGGAAAAACCACCCGCTCCCAGCCAGGCCTTGTTACCATTGCGAGATTCTCCCGCAATCAGAACCAGCACCAGTAAAATGATGGTGGCAGAAAAAATGATTTTTTTCCAGCCGATCAACTTGCGATAATCCTGCCGCAGTATGGCAAACATTAAGACCAGTCCAATACCAGCCGCTACACTCTGGCGATAAAAAAAGGCCAGGGGATTGCCAAACTCGCCGGGATTCCCGTTTTTGGGCAACATCGCTTCAATGGAACTGGCACTGAAGACCATCAATAGACCGATAGTCAGCAGCACCAGGATAGCCCCAAGCAGCATCAAGTCCGCTCCATGTCGCTTCCTTTTACCCATAATAGTACGACCTCCGTTTCCCTAAAAGGTATTCAACACCGGCGGCCGTTTTTCCTGCTAAAAAAACCGCCTGTCCGGAACATCTCTGTTCCGCAGGCGGTTTGTGTTCAAGTTCCGACGTGTTTGCGCATATGGTTTAAGGCAGCTTTTTCCAGCCGGGAGACCTGGGCCTGGGAAATCCCGATTTCCTCTGCCACCTCCATCTGGGTTTTACCGTGAAAAAAGCGCAAGGTGAGAATCTGTTTTTCCCTTTCTCCCAGGCGGGCCAGGGCCTCTTTGACGGAGATGTTTTCCAGCCAGCCAACATCCTGGTTTTTCTCATCCTTAATCTGGTCCATGACGAAAATGGGATCTCCCCCATCATGGTAGATTGGTTCAAAGAGAGAGATGGGTTCCTGGATGGCATCCAGAGCAAATACCACTTCTTCCCGGGGTAATTTCAACTCCTCGGCGATTTCATTAACCGAGGGCTCCCGGTTCAGTTTGTTGACCAGGTTGTCCCGCACCTGCAGGGCCCGATAGGCGATATCCCGCAGGGAGCGGCTGACGCGAATGGGGTTGTTGTCCCGCAGGTAGCGGCGAATCTCCCCGATAATCATAGGGACGGCATAGGTGGAAAACTTCACATTCTGACTTAAGTCGAAGTTGTCGATGGCTTTCATCAAGCCAATACAGCCGACCTGGAAAAGGTCGTCCACATATTCGCCGCGGTTAACAAAACGCTGAATTACACTGAGGACCAGCCGCAAGTTGCCTTCAATCAGTTTTTCCCTGGCAGCCTGATCGCCTTGCTGCATGGCGGCAAACAGCTGCCGCATCTGTTCATTGGTCAGCACCGGCAGTTTGGCGGTATTGACACCGCAGATTTCCACCTTATTGATCAGCATTGGCTCCACCCCGTCCTTGTAGTTTCAGTTACATTATTGACGGAATGGAGCCTGCTTATACTGAATTTTGTTGGCCTGCTCAGGCTTCTTGAGTGATTTGGTCAAGTGGTGGCCCTCCATTAACTCTTAAAGTCGCAGTGTCTAAATTAGTTAGGGGGATAAAAAGCTTGCCAAATACACTCTGGCTTCATTCAATAACCATAAGTCCTTTATACTCATTTTATTTGGTCATCTAGTTTCTCTATCTTAGCTTTATTAACTATTTCATTTATTTTAGTTTTAACCATTTCATAAGCTTTTGGGGAATTTTTTTCATTCTCAGGTATTAATAATTCTTTTCTTAACTGTGCTTTAAATTTACCAATATATATACCTCTTTCATAAGCATTTATAACATCGGGATTAGACCAGTATTCTTCAACGGTAAGACCCTGGCCGGCCAAAAAGTCACGGAAATTTGCTTTTTCTTCGTCACTCACTTGTTCTGAAAGTCTTTTTTGCAATTGTATAAAATTATCAAGTTCTTCTTTTGTGACGGTAATACCACGCTTTTTTGCTTCTTCAAATAGTAGTTTTTGTTCGGCAATTGCTCTTATTACATTTTCAAAATTTGCAGGTTGTTTTTGTGTTTCCAAGAACAATTTTTTGCTCTCATATTCTTTTTCGGTTACAGGTATTCCATTAATTTTTACAACGATCTTTTCCGACTTAGATAAATTTTTTATTTTTTCGCCTAAAAGAAATTCATCAGATTTTGAATATGCTAAATTAATGGTAGCTAGAACAAAGATACATAGGAAACTATAAATAATGATAATCTTCTTATTCATCGCTCATTACCTCCTAAAAGGTCACATTTTGTGAGAAGTTTTTAATCCAAGAACTTGGTAAACATACTGGAGAATACCAAATAATATGGCCCTTTAATTGATTATAGTTGTAATTACTTAATGATTTTGTAATTGTAGTTATGCAAAGGTGGCTGGAGCAGCCCTTCCCGCAGCAAGCGCCGGGCCGTACCCAGCACCAGCATCAAAAATCTCCAGCTCGGGCTTAATGCCCTTTTCCTATCTTAGCAAACAGCTCCCGGCTCTGGCTGGGCCGTCCCTGTTCATCCTGGACATGCAAATGCACCATGGCAGCCCCAGCCTGTCGCACTCTGACGATATCAGCGATACTCTCCTCCACCGTCACCGGCAGATGGGGGTTTTGTTCCTCGATTCCCCCTGGACCAGGATTGGCTGGCGGGCTGTTCTACCGGTATTTAGTCGGTATTAATGGCAATTTCGCTTTTACCGTAAATACATACCAAGTTAAGGCAGATAAGAATGCGAGCAGAGCAGATAACTTAAACAATGTAAATAGCCCAAAAGCTGTGTAGATAATTCCCCCGCTATAACTGCCGGCAGCAGCACCTAATGACCAGGCAATCGCAGTAAAAATAGTTTGAGCTGAGGCTTTTACTTCTTGAGAGGTAGTTTCATTTAATAGTTGAATAGCAGATAAGTAGAAAAGCCCGAAACTGAGACCCTGGCTCAACTGTAGTAATAGTATCAGCCAGAGGTATGGAAAATAGGCATAGACAAACCAGCGCACTGCGTAGATGATACCGGCGATGGTGAGGATTTGATATAAATTTAAAGATTTGCGCAGGACATTAAACAAATAAAAGACAGGAATCTCGCTGCTGGCAGCCAAGGCCCAGGCTAATCCGACCATTGTTGTAGTAGCCCCAAGGCTGGAAAAATAGATACTGAAAAAGGTATTATAGGCACTAAAAGGCATTTGGATTATGAAAGCATAAACGACTAACAAGATAAAAAGTGGATTTTTTATAAGCTGATAAATTTCTGAAATGTTTTGTTTTATAGGCACAACTGGAGTTTTAGGTAAAGAAAAACTAAGAATCCAGACAATAAAAAAAAGAATACTGCTGAGAGGGAAAATAAACTTAATATTGGATTTAGTTAAAAATGCTGATGTAATCAGTACTATCACAGCAAAGCCCAGCGAACCCCATAAGCGATATTTCCCGAATTCCCGGGAACGTTGATTATCACTTAGCATTAGAGTATCAGTAAGTGGCATAGACGCTGTTTGTACCATTGTGTATAATAGCATTGTCAGCATCCACCAAATTTTATTGTTATATAAAGGGACTAATAAAATAAAAACACCTGAAGAAAACAATAATACTTGGATTATGAATTTAAGCCGCTGGGTTTTATCAGCAATGATTCCCCAAAATGGTTGCATAAATAAGCCAACAAAAGGCCCTAAAGCAGAAATTAGACCGATAAAATTTCCGTTGGCACCTGCTTCCTTAAAATATAAAGGTAAGTAGGGAATTTGCAGCGCAATAATCGCATAAAGCAAAAAGTAATATAATTTGTTAAGAGATGACTGGTACTGCATAGTAACCTCCGGTTGCTAGTATGTACTCAGGTTATTATAACAAGAATTTCGCGGGAAATAAATAAGGAAGGGATTACTCCCTTCCTTTCGATTTATTTTTTATCCGGCACCTTAAAGAAGAACCTGATAAGCGGCCCTTCTTTAATCGGCTCATGCATCATAATATATCCGTGTTTCACAGCCTCTTCCGGAACCGAACGGAAGGATTGAGGACAGTCGGCCAGCACTTCCAGGGTCTGCCCTGGCTGGAGCTTACTGAGGGTTTCCAGGCTGTAGATCAACGGATAAGGACAAGGTTCACCCCGTAAATCAAGTACAAAATCAACCTCTAAGGAACGATCTCCCACAGTCTTCTCCTCCCCTATTTGCTCTCTGCCACAGCTGTATTGATTTCAACTGGCAAATGAATTTCCGATTTATATTTGCGGCGCTTCTCCATCCAGGTAGCCCAAACGTAGATCAGCGCTAAGAAAAGATAGGTTGCGGCTAAAGCCCCTGCCGGACCGAGAATTTTCACCAGGTCCACCTTCGGATAGGGTGCTACCAGAGAGGTGAAAATACCTTTATCCCAGCCTATCGCCAGCAAAGTAGCACCGATGATGTTCCCTATACCTACTACCCAAAAATTTAATTGCCCCTCCATAGCCCGATACATCCAGCCGGTCTCACACCCGCCGGCAATGACAATGCCAAAGCCAAATAGCAGTCCACCGAGAACTGCCCCAGCTCCTGCCCACATCACCTTGGCCGGAGTTCCGTGAACAATAAAATAAATAGTACCCAAAGACTGGATAGCCATCCCTACAATAATCGCCCTGGTTATCGTCGTTCTTCCCACCAGCCACAAGTCACGAAAAGCAGAGGTGAAGCAGATTTGGCCCCGTTCGATCACAGCTCCAAAGGCCAGACCAAATAACCCTGCCAGGGCCAGCTTCCCGTTACCATTCTGCCAGGCCAGTACAGCCAAAACAATGGCCACTGCTGCTAACAAAAAACCCAATACCGGCTGATGACTGTTATATTTTTTTGCCATTTGTACTGTTCCACCTGGCAAAATCACCGGTTTACCCAAAAAGAAAGGCATCAAAGTTATTTTAAGACCAAGATAGGTACCGGCTATGGTCGCCAGAGTAAAGAGCCAGGTATGTAAAGAAAACTGCGGTATTCCCGTAAACATGGCTGCCAGATTGCAACCCATAGCTAATCTTGTGCCGAAGCCAGCAATTATACCGCCTAACAATCCCTGCACCAGCCGGCGTCTTTGCACCGGCACCCGTATCTTGAAATTACCTCCCAGGAGGGCAGCAATCAGGGCGCCGGCAAACATGCCGAAGACCACCCAGCCATCAACCCGGTCCCATGGCATTCCTTTGAGCTTAATAATTTTAAAATAACTCATTTCCCCGGTGTCATAACCGAATAACTGAAGCAGATGACCGCCCCAGCGGGTGAATTCCCCTGTTACCGCCCAAACTGTTTGCAGTGTACCAAAATAGAGCGCACTTAAGATACCCAGCACTCCAACTGCTGTCATTGGACTCCAGTGTTCCTGCACTGCCTTCCGGTAAACCCTGGACCAAAAAGTACCCATAATCCTCCCCCTTTCTCTCAATTTCGGTCTAATTGTAACATAACCATATTTTATCTGTCTAATAAATTATATTTATTATAAATGGGGATCGATAAGAAATTTTTATCACTTTAGTCTAATATAACTCCGATTACAGCAGCACTGAGGATGGAAATAAACACCGAAGAAACAGCACCTAAAATAACAGCACGGGTACCAATTTTAGCCATTGCTTTGAAGGAGAGATCGAGACCTAACCCCGCCATAGCTGCAGTCATAATCCAGTTATCAAAAGTTATAAGCCCGGCGACAACATTTTGTGGCAGTCCAGCGAATGAGTTAATCAGCACCATAACAAAAAAGAGGATAGCAAACCACGGGATAGTAATTTTGCTCTTCTGTGGAGGGATAACAGGATTTTTGTCCTCTTCTGTTACATTGTCGTTCCACGGGATAAAAGTCAGGATAAGGGTAAGTGGAATAATAAAGAGCACCCTGATCATTTTTACGGTAGAGGCCATGGCTTTGAATTGACCGCTGGCCACAACGCTTGCTGCCGCTACCTGTGCAACCTCATGTATCGAGCTTCCTGCCCACAATGCGTAAAACAGATCAGGTATGTTTAAAAGACCATGCAGGGCCGGATAAAGAAACATGAATATAGTGCCGAACAGTGTCACTGCACCAATAGCAAATGCAGTGTCTTCCTCCTCGGATTTAATTACGGCATCAACTGCTGCTACCGCCGCTGCGCCGCAGATAGATACACCGCTACCGAGCAACAGGGCACGCTTAAGCGGAACATCCATGATGCGGCCAAGCCATAAAGTGAAAAGGATAGCTGAAGTAGTAGCAATCAGGATAGATATAAGGGCGGAGGGGCCTACCTCTAAGACCTGTGATATACTGAGTCTAAAACCAAGAAAAATAATAGCAAGTCTTAAGATTTTTTTAGCACTGAAACTTATACCTTTTTGTGTGCTTGTTGGCAAAGAAATGACGTTCTTTATAGTCATACCTATAATTATTGCGATAATGAGCGAGCTTAATGGCAGGACCTCTGAAAAAAGCCTTGTCGACTGAAGCTTTATTGCTATGAAAGTAACTGCAGTTACAAGTAAAAAGCCTGGTAGATGTTCGGCAATCCAGACTGTTGCATCTTTGATTCGCTCATTAATCCCGGTCTTTACCTGATCTTTAGTATTTTCCATTTAATATCTCCTCCTATCCTTCAGTTTGTTTCCATAAGCTATTATACTCTTGACTTATATAAACGTAAAATATTAAAATAAAATGAAAAAGATATGTAAATACATATAGATTGAGGTGTGAACATGACTCTGCGACATTTACGAATATTCCTCGCAGTGTGCGAAACAGGCAGTATGACGGCCGCAGCAAAACAGCTACATATGACCCAACCACCAGTTAGCCAGGCCATAGTAGAACTGGAACGGTACTATGGTATAAAGCTTTTTGAACGGATTGGCCGTAAGATTTATCTTACGAAGGCTGGAGAGGAGCTCTACTCTTACGCCTCGCACATATTAAGCCTGTCAAATGAAGCTGAAAAACGGTTATCAGATCTGTCAAAAGGCGGCATTTTGCGCGTAGGTGCCAGCAAAACCATAGGCTCAGCAATCCTGCCCTTTCTCATCAGGGAATTTTCCGCTGCTCATCCAACTGTTCAGATAAATGCCGTAATTGATAATACGGCCACCATTATAAACATGCTGTATGTGGCCAAGCTTGACATCGGACTGGTAGAGGGCATAGGCAACTGGCCAGACATAGTTAAGGTACCAGTTTATGAAGATGAGCTTGTGCTTGTCTGCCCACCAATGCATGAATGGGCGAAAGCAGGGAGCATTGACACTGCACAGCTTGAAGATCAGAGCTTTATTGTACGAGAGGAGGGCAGCGGCACTCGTGAAGTATTCGAAGCCGCCATGAAATCCCACGGAATAAAATGGAAAGCAGTTGGAGTATTTAACAGTGTCGAAGCTATAATCAATGCTGTTCATTGTGGTTTTGGACTATCCTTCATGTCCCGGCTTGCGGTACAGAATGCGGTAGCAACCGGTAAAGTTTCAGTTGTAAAGGTTGTCGGATTAAATATTAAGCGTAAATTCAACCTTGTTTATCATAAAAACAAATTTTTTAACACAGCAATTAATGAGTTTAAAACTTACTGTTTCAGGTTTTGCAAACAGACATAAAAATTGAGCCCCTGAATGCTTCAGGGGCTAGACTTTTATAAGGCTTTGACTATTTCCACTCTAGTATCCAATTGACTGGCTCCGCCGCCTATAGGATCGGACAGACAAGCGTTTTTCAATGTGACATCCACCAGTTGAACTGCATTGGCAGCAAAACCAGTACCTCTTCCTAAGGCAAAACCGGTATCATTATCTCCTGCCACCCATTGGGTATGGCCATAGGGCTGCACAACTTTGGTCTTTTTACCGTCTATTTGTACCGAGGATGCGCCATAGGCGAAATGGCCGTAATTATAACTGCATCCTACAACGCCGGGTTTAATGCCATTAGTTACCAGCACCTTGCCTTTCGCTTCAAAATCTGGAGATTTAATTATAATGGAATCTCCGGTATTAAGCCCGCGTTTCCTGGCATCAACCGGATTCATCCATACATAATTTTCTGCCTCGATCTCCCGCAGCCAGGCATCGCTGATATTGCGATGAGTACCGATATGTCTTGCTTTCCAGTTAATGAAAATTAGGGGATAATCCTTAATATCTACCTTTTTGCAATTGTAGTAAGTGATTTCTTCAATTCTGGGCAAGCCGTCAAAGGGTTTACCGGTATATGGGTGTTTCCCTTTGGCTACTTTTTCGGAGTAAAAATTAACCTCAGAAGCTAATTTATACTTAAGGTACGGACCATCATATTCATTGCCCTGTTTTTCAAATCTTCCCCCTCTATTTAGAACATAGACAACCCTGCGCCACTCTTCCGGCTTAACCGCTCTTTTCCATGCCTGAAGATCGAAGAACTTTCCTAAAGCTTTTTGTCTTGACTTTTCAAAGATTAACAGTTCTTTGTCATCAGCTTCCGGTACAGGTTCTTTTCCATCATAAGCAATGTTGGCCACCAGTTTCAGATAAAAGTCCTCGGCCCGATCCAGTGAACTGCCATCCGGGAAAGCTCCGGGACCAACTCCCGGCAACTTCAGTTCCTTGGCCAGATCAATGAAGAAGTCTTCCATCTGCCGGGCTTCAGGATAAACCCGGGTTACCGGCTGCTGAATATGGGTTTCTTTCAACGGGAAATTGGGATAGATTGTTTCAAAACCCCAGCGTTCCAGGTAAGTTAAATCAGGTAAAATATAATCAGCATAAGTTCCTGTTTCACTGATGACCACATCGGATACCACCAGAAGGGGTATAGCTTTCTGATCTTTTAAAATCTCCTTGTGGGCCATGCCAACCGGTACTGATAACAAGGGGGAAATCCGGTGAATAAACAGGGCCTTGATGGGATAAGGATAACCTTCAGCAGCGCTGGGTAAAGCCTCTTGAATGTTATTGCCGGAATACTGGAACCAGGGACGTTTAGCCGGATAGCCATCCCGCTCAAAGAGAGTAGTCTTTTCATAGACAACCTTATTGCGTACCAGCGGAATACCCCAGGCTTTATTGGCTTTGGGCACTTTCATTAGATCATACCTGCCCTCTAAAGGCTTAAACTTGGCCCCGGTGCTCATGCTGCCCCCTTTCCAGTCATAATTGCCGATCAAGTGGTTAAGGCAGTTAATTGCCCGCAAATTATAGAAACCATTAACATGCATTGCCGGGCCCCGATAAGAGGTAATGGCAGCTTTTTTACCATGGGAAGTGAACTCCCGGGCCAGTTCGATAATCTGCTGCGGTTCGATTTCACAGATCCTGGCATATTCCTCAATGGTATGTTCCATAACCCGTTCCTTAAACAGGGTAAATACCGACTTGACCTGGATACCGTTAATAACCGTATCCACTTCTAATTGTCCTTCTGTAGCCTGATCATGGGGTACGGGTTTCCCATTCTGAATTACCACAAACTGTTCTTCCGTTCCGATCCCGAGGTCACTGGCCCGGAGTTTGGGCTTGCCTTTGGCGCTGAGATTGACCAAATAGGTTGCATCTGACCAGGTCGGTTCCCCGTCAGCATTTGCTGCTGCCTGGTTGGGATTGGTCAAATACCTGAGATCATAACGCCCGTTTTCAATAATCCAGCGGGCCATTCCCAGCGCTAAAGCCGCGTCGGTTCCTGGTTTTATGGGCACCCAGATATGTGCCTTCTCAGCAATCCGGCTCAATCTCGGGTCCACCACTGCCAGCTTCATCCCTCTTTTGAGAGCATTCATGAATTTGGGCGCCAGCCAGGTCGGTCCCTTGTTGGCTACCAGCGGGTCAGTTCCCCAGACAATGACAAACTCAGCATTGTCCACATCAGCATACATACGCTTTTTCGGTTTATCAGTATTAAAGGACTGTACATTCCCGATTACACCATTGACACCACAAATACCGCCATGGTCAAGGCTGTTAATGCTGCCAATAGTCTGGCTCCAGTATCTGTCCTTGAAGAACTCCCGCCGGTCCCCGAAAAAGCCTACAATCTGGTTAGCCCTGGGTCCCAAATCCGGATGTTTGGTATCGATCAGTACATCCTTGTATTTCGCATCAAATTCCTCCTGGGACAGCTCCCCTTTCTTCACCTTTTCCCAATCAGACATAACCTCTTCTTGGGGGACAAAGGCCCAGATGCTTTTCAACCCCGGAGTTCCCAAATCGGGGCTGCCATAAACAATTTCCTTCAGCGCCTGTTCCCAGCTAATACTCTGCCATTGCCCGCTTCCCCTGGGCCCAACCCTTTTCAGCGGCTTTTGCACTCTTAACGCATCATATGCAGTCTGGATACCAGCCTGGCCCTTGAGACAGGTCCGTCCACCCCGAAAGCCTCGTCCCTCCCTGGCCAAATCACCATTGCCTTTGGCCGCCTTATCCACTGGAGTCTTGTAAGGAATCTGACCAAAAGGTTGCATATTGAGTGGACTATATGGGTTGCCGGCTAACTTTCTGATGTAAGAAGTAGGACCGTTGCCTTGAGCAGGAGTTATCACAGCTTTCAGAGTACAATGGGTATTACACTGTTCACAGGTTGTATAGATGACATCCTCAGCGCCATAATTCAGGGTCTCTTTTCCCGTTCCATGGGGATCATCCAGGAACCAGTTTTCAACCATTGACTGCTCAGACCCCAGGGCAGCAGGAGCCACCATTCCTACTCCCGCCAGGACTGCACCAGTTTTAATAAAACTTCTTCTGCTAATTTTAATAGACTTCTTTAGTTGCGCCATATAGTTTTCCCTCCTTAATATCTTCGATGTCTTCTATTGCATCAATCGGTAAAGCCTTGATTGCTACCGAGTATAAAAAGAGACCGAAAGCTATAATTCCAATACTGCTGACCCATTCGATTAAAGTCGGATAGTAATAGCCCCAGGGCAATCCGTGTAAAACAGGTACAATTAAAGCAGGGACTACAATGTTAAACCGCACACCCAGAATACCTATCACTACCAGAACAGCTCCCACGGTAATGGCCTTAACTGATTCTTTTAGCTTGCTGTTAAAGAAAATGAATAACGGAACAACTACTCCCAAAAACATTTGTATCCACCAGAATGACCAGGAAAAAGGACTCTCGAAGATAGTTTCAATAGTAGCCAGTTCCGCATGTTCCAGCCCATAGGCGCCAACAAAGAATTCATAGAATTCCAGACCTACATCCACAAGCAGGAACAGGCTTAAAAGTCCGGCCAGAGATTTGACCATATCCTTATCGACTTCACGACCCATTACCTTGGTCCGGATTACATAAAAGGCCAGCAACAGAGCGGTACCGGAAACCAGAGCAGAGACAACAAAGATTACCGGGAAAAGGCCGCTATTCCAGAAAGCCCGGGCTTTGGCCACTGCAAACAGCGTTCCTGTACCACCGTGAACTCCGAATATAGCGATGGGAATCCCGATTGAGCCTAAAATTTTCAACCATCTATGACCCCGTTGTTTCGATTCTTCGCTCAGGTCAGTACTGCCAAAGGTAAGGAAGCGAGCCAGAGACGCTTGCCACCCTGTGCCTTGAGCAACCCGAATCAGATCCTGGCGCATGGAGAAGTAAAGTTCAGCAGTTAATAAGCCAACATAGATTACATAAAAACGAACTTCCCAGGCCAGCACACTGGTAAAATTCCAGTAACGGAGGGTATGCCAGAACCGTTCCATCCTCCCCAAATCCAGTAAGATAAAGCACATGGCCAAAACCATACTGAGAATGGCCACCAGCAAGGCATCACGACCAATTTTTTCATACTGTTCCATCTTGAAAACGAAGATCATGGTAGACAGGAGAAAAGAACCGGCACTTAAACCCACAAAAAAGATATAGAAAGCTACCCAGGCTCCCCAGGGTGTAGCACTGGTCAAATTGGTAACGGCCAATCCGGCGTTAATTCTTTCGATAATCGCCCAGCCGCCGAGCGCCATTAATAAAATGAGTACCCCATACCAGGCTTTAGTCAACTGTTCGCTGCTTTTCACCGTACTCACATCCTCCTCTTATTATTGAACATTATTTCAAGTAGATGACCCTGGGCTTAGTTCCCATTTCTTCCTGCAGAACAAAAGCCCTTGGACTTGCTGCCAATTTTGAGACCACACTTTCCGGATCATTGAGATCGCCAAAATAACGGGCATCTCCCAGGCAAACCTCAACACAGGCCGGTTCTTCTCCGCGCTGTAAACGGTGATAACAGAACATGCATTTACGAACATTCCCTATCGGAGACTTGCCTTTTTCCCGCTTACCTCTGTCAATACCGTATTCGGGGGCCTGTACCTCGTTACATCCAACCATCTCCTGGCTATAATCCAGCCCGAAGTCAAAATACCTGGCTCCATAAGGACAGTTTATAATACAGTAGCGGCAGCCGATACAGCGATCATAGTCAATGGCGGTGATCCCGTTTTCCAGTTTATAGGTTGCTTTGACCGGGCAAACCTGGACACAGGCGGGCCGGTCACACTGCATACAGGGCCTGGGCACATGAACCTTGCTGACATTGGGATAAGTTCCCCGTTCCTCCTCAATAACCACATTGTAGGTTACTCCAGGCGGAGTGCGGTTTTCTGCTTTACAGGCCACTGTGCAAGTATCACAACCAATACATTTCTGCAAATCGATTACCATCGCCCATTTTTTTTCAGTGCTCACTGCTTATTCTCCTTTCTATTCACTAAGTAAAATGTTGCCATTATAACCCCTGGTCCCTGTCTTGCTGATGAGCTCTCTGAAAACCCTGGGCGTAACAGTAGGAACGTGGATCATTTTACCGCAATGCTTGCATATAAAACTGATTCTCCCTGTAATACTGTTACGCCTTTTGTTCAGAGTCTTTGTCGTAATGTGGGTGTAACCGCATTTGCAAACTAGATTCATTCTACTCCTCCCCTTTTTAGAATTTAAGTAAAAGCTTTTTAGCTTTTGACCGGTGTAAAAATTCAGGTTCACATTCCTGCCAAAACCTTTTTTGATGTATTTTCCTGAGCGGAAAACTGGTTGCAGCAACCACCTTGCCCAGGTCCACCTTATCCCCCTGGCTTACCGCCTGCTGCGGGCAATAGTCTGCACAAGCCCCGCAATTTAGACATAAGGCTGGAGTATGCCGCAACTCCTTTTCTTCATCATCATCATTTATCTGCAAGGCACCAGTAGGACAAATTTGTGTACAAACCTGACAGCCTGTACAGCGCTCATCCACTTCTATCTGGGCAAAAGGCCAATTACCGCCTGATAGCATAAGCTGTGATCCAGGCTTTAAACTTTGACCTGTGCTGTTCAGGAGAAACTCCCTGGCAGCAGGCAGCAACTTTTTGCCTTTGCGGGCTCTTTTATCTTCCCAGCCAGAATAGGTTAAAGTTACTATCCGGTCTTTGAGAAAAGAGAAGAATTCCCGTTTCGTCAAAACTTCTTCTTCCTCTCCATTATCAACAAGCAAGACTCCCTCTTTTCCCAGCCTGGAAGCCATCGCTTGCACCCGAATCAGTCTCTCTTCAATCAATGCCCCTGCTTGCCTGTTACAAGAAGCACATTTTTCGGCAGCAAAAACCAATCGGATCCGGTTACAGTTTAAAACCAGGCCTATCAGTAAAGTTTCAGACAAATAACCTAAACAGGGAAGATTAATAACCCCTAGCAATGGATTCTGTTCACAGGTAAAGGCAATCTTCCGCTTTTCCCTGGCCCGACCAATCAATTGATGATAAGAATGCTGGTCCAGCGTAAGGGCTTCTGTCGGACAGGTTCCGGCACACAGGCCACAAGTATCACATTTTTCCTTATCAATTCTGAACCCATTACTAATCTCTATCGCCTGTGACGGACAGACTTTAACACAGTTATCACAAATATTAGCAGCAGTCCGTACCCTGAGGCATTTATCGGGTTCAAGCTGCAGCTCCATTTTTTTCACCTCCCCCGAGTGCTCCAGTTTTGTCTGCCTTCATTTACGCGCCGCTAATATAAGAGCAAAAACCATACCAGCCTAAAAAGGCCTGAAAATAGGCCTTTCATAAAAAAATCCATGACATTTTGTCATTCCGGTGTGACAAAATGTCATGGATGAAATTATTTCTTTAATTGATATTCTTCAATTTTGCGATAAAGATTACGGACACTGATTCCCAGTAGTTCTGCCGCTTTGGTTTTATTCCATTGAACTGCCTCTAAAACCTGTTTAATATATCTCTTTTCCATTTCCTCAAGGGTACATAGCTTCGGTTCATCTTCCCTGGCAAAACAGCCAAAAAGGTCCTCCTTCTGAATTTTAGCACCGGTGCTGAGCAGTATGCCGCGTTCCAGAATATTAAACAGCTCCCGGACATTCCCCGGATAGTCATAACTCATGAGTGCCTCCAGGGCATCGGAAGCAAGTTGTTTAGGTGCTCCATTACCAGCTTTTTGCAAAAAATACTCTGCCAGCAAGGGAATATCTTCTTTTCGCTCCCGCAGAGGCGGAACCCGAATCTTAATGACATTCAGCCGGTAATATAAGTCTTCCCGGAAATTACCTTTAACCACTTCTTCTTCCAAATTCCGGTTGGTAGCCGCTATCACCCGTACATCCACTTTACGTAAACGCACATCACCAACTCTCCTGAACTCACCAGTTTCCAAAAACCGCAACAGTTTTACCTGTAATCCTAATTCCATTTCCCCAATTTCATCTAAAAAAAGGGTTCCGCGGTGAGCACTTTCAATTAAACCTTTTTTTGTAGTTAATGCTCCTGTAAAAGCCCCTTTTTCATGACCGAAGAGCTCGCTTTCCAACAGTTGGGCCGGCAGAGCTCCGGAATTGACAGCTACTAATGGTTGTTGGGCTCTGCTGCTCCAGTGGTGGATAGCATTGACAATCAGTTCCTTGCCGGTACCGCTTTCTCCCTCAATCAGTACCGGTGAATCGGAAGCAGCCACCTTTTTAGCCAGCTCCAGCACTCTGGTAATGGCCTGGCTTTTACCTACAATTACTCTGGAACTCCTGTCCCTCCGCAGGACTTCTTTCATCCCCAAATTTTCTTCCAGTAACTGTTTTTTCTCATAAGCTTTTTGGAGAGTGATTTCCAGTTCCGCCAGGTTGCAGGGCTTGGTTAAATAATCATAAGCACCCATCTTCATCGCCTCAATAGCAGACTCTATGGTCCCGTGCCCCGTAAGGATAATAACCTGGAGATTCTCTTCTATTTGTCTGGCCTGTTGCAGCAGTTCTATTCCATCCATCCCCGGCAGTTTGATATCAAAAATTGCTACCTGAAAGGTTTCCTCTTTTAAAAAATGCAGAGCCTTTTCGCCCGTCGCTGCCCCCTTGACCCAATAACCTTTTCTGCTCAAACGTTGAATCAACAAATCCCGGAAATTTTCTTCATCATCAACTATTAAAACTTTAATCTGTTCCCTCATGTTCATCACCTTCTTTCCCTCCAGTCATACTATCAATTGGTAATATCACAGTAACCGTTGTTCCTCTGCCCAATTCACTACTAATTTGAATGTCTCCCTTCATTTCTTTGACAATACCGTAACAAATGGACAGTCCCAGGCCAGTACCTTTACCCAGTGGTTTTGTTGTATAGAAAGGATCAAAAACTTTCTTCAGCTCCTCCCTGGCAATACCGGTTCCGGTGTCAATAATTTTAACTACTATGCTTTTTTGTCCTTTTTCCGTAATCAGTTTAAGCCGTCCGCCCGTTGTTTCCATAGCATCCAGAGCATTGCAGATAAGATTGAGTAAAACCTGTTGCAGCTGGGAAAGGTCCCCTTTAACTACAGGCAAATTTACAGCCAATTTTTTATCTATTTGGATACCAAGTTGCTTAATCCGGTGATTAACCAGGGCCAAAGTATCTTCCAGCAATTCGTTAAGATTTATATCCATCATATGACCGGCAGGTTGTCTGGCAAAATTCAATAAGCTTCCTGTAATTTTTTTGCCCCTTTCGGTCTGTTTACATATTACCTGTAAATATTTTGCCAATTCACCAGAACGGTAAAGTTCCTCAATATCTTCTTGATCGATCCGCTCTAACAGGTCCTCAGCATAAGCGGAAACCGTAGCTAAGGGATTATTGATTTCATGGGCTACCCCCGCAGCCAATAAACCCAAAGCCGCCATTTTTTCCGTCTGAATAAGTTCAGCAGATTTGCTCCTGATCTGTTGAGTCATAAAGTTAAAAGCATCTACCAGCTGACCGATTTCATCATCCGTAGTTTTGGGTAAGACCAGGTTCAATTCGCCTGCAGCCACCCGTTTAGCTCCTTGTTCCAGGGTCTCAATGGGTTTAGTAAAACGCAAAGCAAAAAGAATACTGATGATAACAACCAGCACTACCACCAGAATTGTCCCGATCAGAAACTTGACACTCAAAGCAGCAACAGGGCGATAAGCCTCACGGACCGGTATTTCCACCACTGCCGCCCAGCCTAACTGTTTAATGGGAGCATAAACCCCTAATACTTCCTCCCCGGTAAATGAGACATATCTTAACGGTATCCTGCCTGCATTCTCTTTCCCCTCCATAAACTGGCGAACAGCAAGGCTGGAGCTTACCGGAGTTTGTCTTAAAACTTGACTGAAATCTTCATGGGCAATCAATTTTCCTTCTCGGTCAACTACAAAAATAGCACCTTTCTGGTTACCATATCTGGTAATAATTCTGTTCATAATTGACCTTAAATTAACCTGAACATAAAAACCACCTTTAATTTCCCTGGTTAACCTATTTTTAATGGGGATAATCAAGCTTACCATAGTTCGCTGGTCAGCAGTAAGATAATGTTTAACCATGCCTTTTTGGGTCAACAGTTTCGGGTCCACTTGTGACAACTTTTGAGGAGTAATTACTTCCCGCTTGGAAACCCGCATGACCTCAATTCCCCGGGAATTCAACAGACTTAGATCCTCGACAGCCGGTATATCCCGTAAAAAAATATACAGGAATTTTTCCTGGCTTTCCCGGTCCTGTTGCAAAAGGGTTTCCCCGTAAATATTACCAGCTGTAGATATCTTATCTTCGATTCCAGTAATTAACTGACCTAGATCTGTGGATATTCCTTTTACGAGGTCAGTATTCCGTTGCTGGATGGACATCAACAAATCCTGTTCGGCAGTTCGAACATTGAGATAACCCAATGATGCCAGCGGTAGAATAGACATTGTAATGCCAAAGGCTAAAACCTTTACTTTTATGCGATTCCAGACTTTCATTCCTGATCGCCTCAGTTTCTTATTTTATAATTATTCTCAGTAGCGTTGCATAAAATTTTTTAGAATTTGTCAAGCTGGGAATTAATTCGATTTAACACAAAATAGGCAGAATTATGCGTTTTTTAGCTGAGAAATATAAAAATCTC
>NZ_BDLQ01000016.1:0-18657 GCF_002049255.1 Carboxydocella sp. ULO1
GAACTGGAGTCCTTAATTACATATAATTACATAAATGTCATATATACCATAATGCGTAATGACCAAAACATAGTTGACTACCATTCATAAAATTAATGCAACGCTACTGTTCAAGTTTAGAAAAATTATTATCCATATTGAAATACGAAGTATATTTTTGAGGAGTTCTTAACAGGTTTATTTTACTCATAATTATCTCTCCTCTAATCATTTCCGTATCACCACCTTATCATATAGTTGTTTCTCCTGTCAATATTTTCAGGGGCAATGATGAGATATATAATTTTATACAGAAATTATCCCACAATAATGATATTCCAAAACCTTTTGCTAAATAAAAATATCCGGCAAAACAGTGGTCGCCGGATATAAACTATTACCTCTACTGGTTCATCCGTATTAAGAAGACAACTTATGTCAACGCTATGCTTTTTTATTTATATTTTATTATACCAGGAAAAACCAAATCAAAAAAAGCCTGGCGAACCCTTTAAGTTCACCAGGCCGTCTTATTCAAATCTGGCGGAGAGAGTGGGATTCGAACCCACGAGACGGGTTTTGGCCCGCCTACTCGATTTCGAGTCGAGCGCCTTCGACCAGCTCGGCCATCTCTCCGCATGGCTCACGCCCTATATTGTAGCACATTTTTATCAGCTTCACAACTACAAGTTTTGACAACAAAACCCGGGCCTAAACCCGGGCATCTCTCTGCTTATTCAGCCTTAACTTCCGAAAAAACTCTTTCATCAGTTCCTGGCACTCCTCCGCCCGTACCCCGGCAGTCACTTCCACCTGATGATTCAAGCCCGGATGCCGGACCAGATCCATTAGACTATCTACCGCCCCGGCCTTGGGATCTGCGGCGCCATAAACCAGCCGTTCAATGCGGGCCTGGACAATGGCCCCGGCACACATAGGACAGGGTTCAATCGTTACATACAGGGTAGACTCGGTCAGGCGCCAGCCCCCCAGTTTACGGGCAGCTTCCCGTATAACCAGCATTTCAGCATGGCCAGTGGGATCCGGGGCCAGTTCCCGCCAGTTGTGGGCAGCAGCCACTACCTCACCCCGGCGCACCAGCACAGCGCCAATGGGCACTTCCCCCAGGGCCATAGCCTTTCTGGCCTCAGCCAGGGCCAATCCCATGTAATATGCATCATCGTGCTCCAGCTGCATCGCAATTCCCTCTGATGGTGTCCTCGTCAGGAGTCGAACCTGAATCTACCGCTTAGGAGGCGGTTGCACTATCCGTTGTGCTACGAGGACGGAAAATGGCGCGCCCGGCAGGATTCGAACCTGCGACCACCAGATTCGTAGTCTGTTACTCTATCCAGCTGAGCTACGGGCGCACAAATGGCGGAGAGAGAGGGATTCGAACCCTCGATACGGGTTTTAGCCCGTATAGTCGCTTAGCAGGCGACCGCCTTCGACCTACTCGGCCATCTCTCCAGCTTCTGACTGGCGGAGGGGGTGGGATTCGAACCCACGGAGCCCGTCAAGGACTCAACGGTTTTCAAGACCGCCTCCTTAAACCGCTCGGACACCCCTCCGCGATACATAAAAGAGTATAGCATAAGCTATTTTTCCTGTCAATAAACTCTGTTTAATTGCCTGTTAACTACCATTGCAGCCAGCAACATGAAAAAACAAACTGCACTGAGCCAGAGCCAGCCGCCCCATTGCCAGACATAACCCAGAAAGTAGCCACCAGCAGTTCCCCCCAGATAATAGCAGAGCAAATAGAGAGCCGAAGCCGCTGCCCGGGCCTGTCTGGCTTTACGGCTGACCCAGTTGCTGGTTGCGGCATGGGCAAAGAAAAAGCCAAAACAGAAGAAAATCAAGCCCGCTACAATCAAAAACAGCGGTTTCAGTATCATCATGACCAGGCCCAGTGACATCAAGACCAGACCGGTTAAAATGCGTTGCGGTATGGTCAGTCTGCCATCCAGCCGCCCCGATAAAGTGGAACTAAAGGTACCGGCCAGATAGGTTAAATACAAAAAGCCGGTAGCAGTAGCAGAAAAATAATAAGGAGCCTGTTGCAGGCGGAAACCCAGATAATTGAAGAGGCCAACAAAAACAAATAAAATCATGCCACCTAGAAGAAAAGCATTACGCAAAACAGGATTAGACCAGTGTTCCTTGATCTCCGCCAGTGCTTTCTGCCCGCTGAAGGGCCGGCTGCGAAAATGCCGGGAGGGAGGTAGCCACCAGAGGAAAAGCACATAACCCAGAAGGCATAAGCCCCCCAGGACTAAAAAGGCATAACGCCAGCCCCAGTAATCGGCAATCACGCCGCTGATAATCCGGCCACCCATACCGCCAATGGAATTGCTGCTGATAAACATTCCGATAGCAGCAGCCACAGCCCTCTGTTCATATTCCTCCCCAATGTAGGCATAGCCAAGGGCCGGTAAAGCGGCCAGAAATACTCCCTGCAAAGCCCGTAACAGAACCAGCTGAGGAAAGTTCTGCACAAACACAGCCGCAAAAGCCAGCAGGGCTGTTAATAGCAAACCGGCAGCCATGATCTTTTTTCTGCCCCAGGCATCGGAAACCGTTCCAAAAACCAGCATAAACACGCTCAGGGTGAAAATCACCGCCGAAACAGTCAAGCCAGCCTCGGCCGGTTTGACCCCAAACTCCCGGGTAAAAAGGGGCAAAAGGGGCTGGGTGAAATGCAAATTGGCAAACACCGCCATCCCCCCGATGCTCAAGGCAATATTGGCTTTCAGATATTCCCGGCTACCTGCCTGGATCCTGGTCTTGCTTGCGACTTCTCTGCTCTCCCCCATAGCTGTCTCCCTTCCCCGTAAATGAGCTAACAGACACGGGCACTATACCCGTGTCTGTCCCTTTTTCTATCTAATTACTTCCAATCCACCCATGTAGGGCCGCAGGACTTCCGGTATCACTACCGAACCATCTTCCTGCTGATAGTTTTCCAGGATAGCAGCCAGGGTTCGGCCAACAGCCAGCCCTGACCCGTTCAGGGTATGGACATATTCCGGTTTGGCTTTGGCATCCCGGCGGAAGCGAATACCAGCCCGCCGGGCCTGGAAGTCTTCGAAATTGGAACAGGAGGAAATCTCCCGGTAGGTATTGTAACTGGGCAGCCAGACCTCCAGGTCATAGGTTTTGGCCGATGAAAAGCCCAGGTCACCGGTACACAATACCACTACCTGGTAAGGCAGGCCCAGCAGTTGCAGCACCCGTTCCGCATTGTTGACCAGTTTTTCCAGTTCCTCATAGCTGTCTTCCGGTTTGGTGAATTTGACCAGCTCCACTTTGTTGAACTGGTGCTGGCGAATGAGGCCGCGGGTATCCCGGCCGTGGGCCCCGGCTTCGGCCCGGAAGCAGGCACTGTAGGCACAGTGATAGATGGGCAGCTGACTGCTATCTAAAATCTCTTCCCGGTACAGGTTGGTAACCGGAACCTCAGCGGTAGGAATCAGGTAGTAATCTGTCCCTGAAACAGCAAACATGTCTTCCGCAAATTTGGGCAGCTGCCCGGTCCCGGTCATGCTTTTGCTATTGGCCAGAAAGGGTGGGAAAACTTCCACATAGCCATGTTCCCGGGTATGTAAATCCAGCATGAAATTGATCAGCGCCCGTTCCAGACGGGCTCCTGCCCCCTTGAGGAAGGTAAAGCGGGTACCGGTCACCTTGCCGCCCCGTTCAAAATCCAGAATGCCCAGGGCTTCCCCGATTTCCCAGTGAGGTTTGGGTTCAAAATCAAATTGCCGCGGTTCTCCCCAGCGCCGCACTACCGGGTTATCGTTACTGTCAGCGCCAACTGGAACGGAGCTATGGGGTACATTGGGAATAGTCAGAACGATTTCTTCCAGTCTGGCTTCGATTTGGGCCACCTGCTCATCCAGTTCCTTGATGCGATTGCCCACTTCCTTCATAGCCGCCATCAGCTCAGTAGCATCCTGACCCTGTTTTTTTAAACGGCCAATTTCTTCCGAAGTGGTATTGCGCTGATTTTTCAGCCGCTCAACTTCCACCAATAACTTCCGTCTCTGCTCATCTAGTTGCAGGAACTCCTGCAGGGAAACCGCTGCCCCCCGGTTCTTTAAAGCCTGTTCCACTATTTCCGGGTTCTGGCGGATGAATTTGATGTCCAGCACGAATTTCGCCTCCCATTTCCTTGATTAAGGAATATTTTACTATATCTATTCCTGTTTGGCAAAGGGCTTTTGCTGGCATTATGCATACATTATACCTGGTCGCAGGAAAAGTATCCCCACTTCCATTGCGGAAGTGGGGATAGGTGTTATAATGCCTTCTGATCGACATCCCAGATCAGAGAGCCCAGATGACAGGTATCATTGAGTTTACTTAGCCGCCAGCGACCATCTGGCAGGTATTCCACCACATTGATACAGGTGTTATCCTGGCGGAAGAGCCAGAAGTTGGCCAAATCCATGCCCAGGGCATAACAGAAGAAAGCGCGGATAGTGGCATCATGGCTCAGTACCAGCACCGTCTCCCAGGGATGGCGTTTGGCGATCATCTCCAGAGCTGCTACTGCCCGATCCTGGACCTGCTTAAGGCATTCCCCGCCCCCGGGCATGGTGATTTGATGGGGAGCGGATTGCCAGATCTCCAGTTCCACTCCGTATTGTTCCTTTACCTCATGGGCATACAGCCCCTGCCAGCAGCCATGGTGAATTTCCGTCAATCCCTCCACGATTTCCACCGGCAGCTGATGCTTTTCTGCAGCTTTTCTAGCAGTTTCATAGGCCCGGCTCAGCGGACTGGAATAGACAGCGGTGATGGGTAATTTAGCCAGGGCCTCAGCCAGCCTTTCCGCCTGCTGCCAGCCCAGCGGGGAAAGTTCAGTGTCCAGCTGGCCCTGATAACGCCCTTCCCGGTTCCAGTTGGTTTCACCATGGCGGGCAAGAATAATTCTGGTCATAAACTAAAGCTCCTCCCCGATTAGTTTTTCTATAAAGAAACGAACTTGACATCGATAATGCCATCTATTTTGGCTATTTCTCCTAGAATTGCCTCCGGTACCACATTATCCACCGCCAGCACCATCACAGCCCGGCCACCCACCTGTTTGCGGCCCACCTGCATTCCAGCAATGTTGATGTCATGCTCACCAATGAGGGTGCCCACCCGCCCGATGATCCGGGGCTTATCAATATGGGGGGCAACCAGCATGTAGCCTTCCGGCACCATGTCGATGCGATAACCGTCTATTAAGACGATGCGGGCATCATTATCCCGGAAGAGGGTACCGCCAACGGCTTTAGGACAGGGCCCGCCTGTCAGTTTGACGGTAATCAGGTTGGTATAGTCATGGGCCTCTTCTTCCCTGGTTTCCATGATGCGCAGGCCCCGCCCCTTGGCCAGCTGTACCGCATTGACATAACTGACCGGCACATCACTGTAGGATTCCATAATCCCCTTGATGATGGCGGTAGTCAGGGGAGCGGTATTGATGCAGGCTACATCCCCGGCATAGGTGATCTCGATATTCTCAAACTCGGAAGTGAGCTGGGAGATAAACTTGCCCAGCTTTTCCGCCAGGGCCAGATAAGGTTTAACCACCAGAGCATCTTCTTTGGGAATGGCCGGCATATTCACAGCATTCTGGGCCATGCCGCCCTGCAGGATGGTGACAATCTCCCGGGCCACATCCAGAGCCACATTGACCTGGGCTTCCTCGGTAGATGCCCCCAGATGCGGGGTAACTACCACATTGGGCAGTTCAAACAACGGGCTTTCCGTCGTGGGTTCCACTTCAAAGACATCCAGCGCTGCTCCGGCCACCTTACCTGTCTTCAGAGCCTCATACAGATCCTGTTCATTGATGATGCCACCGCGGGCAACATTGATAATCCGTACCCCCGGCTTCATTTTGGTCAGGGTTTCCCGGTTAATCAGGTTAACCGTTTCCTTGGTTTTGGGCAAATGCACGGTGATAAAGTCCGCTTCCCGATAGACATCCTCCAGGGACACCAGTTCCACCCCGATTTCCCGGGCCCGCTCATGGGTGATATAGGGGTCATAACCGATGACCTTCATGGCAAAGCCCTGGGCCCGTTTGGCCACCGCGGTACCAATCCGCCCCAGCCCAATAACCCCCAGGATTTTATCCCGCAGCTCCACGCCGGTAAATTCCTTGCGCAGCCATTTCCCCTTTTTCAAGGCCTCATTGGCCTGGGGTACATGGCGAGCCAGGGCCAGCATCAGGGCCAGAGTGTGTTCAGCCGCGGCAATGGTATTGCCATCGGGAGCATTGACCACAATAATACCATGCTGAGTAGCAGCCTGAACATCGATATTGTCCACCCCGACACCGGCGCGGCCGATTACCTTCAGGTTTACCCCCGCCGCAATAATGGGGGCAGTGATCTTGGTAGCACTGCGCACCACCACGGCATCATAGGCGGGAATCATCTCCACCAGTTGCTGTTCGCTCAGCTTTTCCTCGATTACGTCCACAGTAAACCCGGGTTCCCGCAAGATATCTATTCCTTTTTCACTGACACCATCTAAGACCAGTATCCGCATAAAAATCCCCTTTCCCCTTATCTAACTTCATTAACTGCGAAACCTCTTACCCTTCCAGAAATACCTTCTGGGCGGCAGCCACACCGGCACCCAGCTGTACCGGATAGCCCACTTCAACCAGGGCCATTTCCAGCGCCCCAATAGCCAGGATAATATCCAGCTTATCGGCATAACCCATGTGGCCGATCCGGAAAATCTTGCCCTTCAGTTTGCCCTGGCCACCGGCAAAAGTGACCCCGTATTTGGTACGCAATACCTTGCGCAGGTCTTCGGTATTGAGCTGGTCATTGCCCTTAACAGCAGTTACAGTATGGGAAGCTACTTCATCAGCAGCCAGCAACTCCAGGCCCAGTGCTCTGATCGCGGCCCGGGTAGCTTTTGTCATAAGGGCATGCCGGGCAAAGACTTCCGGTAAGCCTTCCGCCAGGATCATGTCCAGAGCAGCTTCCAGCCCGTAAAAGAGGGTAACATTGGGAGTCCAGGCGGTATTCCACTCCGCCATATTTTTTCTGGCCTGCTTCAGGCAGAAGTAGAAACGGGGAGCTTTGGCCGTCTCCATAGCCTGCCAGGCCTTTTCACTGACACTGACCAGAGCCAGCCCCGGCGGCAACATCAAGGCCTTCTGGCTACCGGTAACCATGATATCCACCTGCCATTCATCAGTGCGGATATCCATCCCGCCCATGGAGCTGACGGCATCCACCAGCAGGACAGCATCGGTTTTGGCCACCAGGGCTCCCAGACCCCCGATATCATTGGTCACACCGGTGGAAGTCTCATTGTGGGTAGCCAGCACGGCCCGGTACTGATTGGTAGCCAGCTTTTCCTCTACCTGTTTCAAATCAATGGCTTCACCCCAGGGGAACTCCAGAGCATCTACCTCTGCCCCGTATAAACGGGCGATTTTGGCAAAACGCTCGCCGAAGTTACCGGTAACCAGGGCCAGTACCTTGTCCCCAGGGCTGATCACATTGGCCACTGCCGTTTCCAGTCCCCCCGTACCGGACTGGGTGAGAATAAACAGGTCCTTTTCAGTCTGAAAAACCTGTTTGGCCTTTTTAATCAGCCGTTCGTGCAGTTTGGCAAAGTCCCCACTGCGGTGACCGATCATGGGCCGAATCATGGCCTGCTGGACCGCCGGTGGAATAGGTGTCGGCCCAGGAATCATCAGATACTTTTTGTCCTGCAACATTAAAATCAACCCCTCTCCCGGATTTAGATGATTATTATAAATAGAAAAGCTCTCATCCATAAAGCCTCAGCTTTAGGGACGAGAGCTTGTTCCCGCGTTGCCACCCTAATTGGCCAAAAGGCAATAATATCCCCTTGACCCTCTCGATGCGATAACGGCGCCACCGTATCCACTTACCAGGCCACGGCCCTTCGGTGGATCCCCTCCAGGGCGGATTCAGCAGTTCCCAGGACCGGTTCGCACCAACCACCGGCTCTCTTGCCTGTTTCCTGCCTATGTTCCCTTTCAACGGGTTACCCTTATGAGATGATGGTTAGATGGAATTATAAGAAAGGACCAATCTCCTGATTGGTCCTCTGGTCACTGCTGCTAAAAGGGTAAACGAAGCCACAAACGCATCCTGTCGCTCCCTGTCCTTTTGCCTGAGAGATTGACCTGCCGGCTGGCAGGCTTGCTCCTTCGGCGCCCGGTCTTGCCAGGTCTCTCCAGAGGTCTGTCCGGTTACAGTACCTGGCTCAAAAGCCACCTGAGAGTTTGAGCGACATAATACCGCCTTGCCCCTTCGGCGGTAACGGGTAAACCCCGTTACCTTCTTCTGCAACCTTCATCCAGAAGCTGTATTCATTTTTGTTTACAATTATACGAAGACAAATGTCTTATGTCAAGTAACATTCACTTATTTTTTACACAAATCCACAAAATACTGATGCAAACGATAATCCTCGGTCAGCTCGGGATGGAAAGCCGCCGCCAGCGCCTTGCCCTGTCGGGCCAGGACGATCTTGTCCTGGAAGGTAGCCATTACCTCAACCCCGGAACCAACTCGTTCAATGTAGGGGGCCCGGATGAAAACCGCCCGCAGGGGTTGTGCTCCGATAGCGGGAACCGGCAAATCCACTTCAAAGCTGTCCACCTGTCGACCATAGGCATTGCGCTTGACAGTCATCTCCATCAAGCCCAGCCGCGGCTGTTCACTGCCCATAATCTCGGTTGCCAGCAGAATCAAGCCGGCACAGGTTCCAAAAACCGCCATCCCCTGCTGAAAACGCTCCTTGATTTCGGAGAGCAGGCCAAAATCCACCATCAATTTGCCGATGGTAGTTGATTCACCTCCGGGGATTACCAGCCCCGCCAGCTCTGCCAATTGCTCCTTTTTACGTACTTCAACAACTTCCACACCCAGTTTTTCCAGCACCAGCCGGTGCTCCCGAAAAGCACCCTGCAGAGCCAATACCCCGATTTTCATTTTACCAGCCCCGATCCTGCATTCTCATTTCTGGAGTAATGGTGGAAATATCGATCCCGACCATGGGCTCACCCAGGTCTTTAGAAACTTCCGCCAGTACCTGCGGATCATTGTAGTGGGTTGTGGCAGCTACAATGGCCCGGGCCCGTTTGACCGGATCCCCGGATTTGAAGATACCGGAGCCGACGAAAACACCATCACAGCCCAGCTGCATCATCAAAGCTGCATCAGCAGGAGTAGCGATACCGCCAGCAGCAAAGTTCACCACCGGCAACTTCCCGGTTTTGGCCACTTCCACCACCAGTTCATAGGGAGCGCCCATCTCCTTGGCTGCAGTCATCAGCTCTTCCTGGGGCAGCATCTGCAGACGGCGAATTTCTCCCATCACCGTGCGAAAGTGTTTGACTGCTTCCACCACATTACCGGTACCAGGCTCGCCTTTGGTCCGGATCATAGCTGCCCCTTCCCCAATCCGGCGCAGGGCTTCCCCCAGGTTTTTAGCCCCGCAGACGAAGGGTACCTTGAACTCCCATTTATTGATGTGGAATTTATCATCCGCAGGAGTGAGGACCTCACTTTCGTCAATATAGTCCACACCCAGGGACTCCAGGATCTGGGCCTCCACAAAATGACCGATTCGGCACTTGGCCATTACCGGGATGGTGACCGCATCTTGAATGCGCTTGATTACCGTGGGATCGGCCATGCGAGCAATTCCGCCCGCGGCCCGGATATCGGCCGGTACTTTTTCCAAAGCCATAACGGCACAGGCGCCCGCTTCCTCAGCGATTTTAGCCTGTTCCGGTGTAGTTACATCCATAATGACGCCGCCTTTCAGCATTTCTGCCAGGCCAGCTTTAACGCGAAAAGTTCCCCTTTCCATGATGTTCTTCCCTCCTACACTTTGTTCCTGAATATTTTACTACACTTTTCCTGCGCTGACAAGCTATCTGTACTATTCCGATAGAGAAAGTATAAAAAGTAAATGCCCGGCTCTCAATTCTGCCGGGCATGGCAAGATAAAATATTTCCTATTGTTTGGGTACATTCTCTCCGTGACAATCCTTACATTGATTGGTAGCTTTGCTGCCATTATGACATTTCAGGCAGACCGGCATTTTGATCCTGGGACTTCCTGGCTGCCGGGTGGAATGCACCAGACCAGCATGACAATCCACACAGTCTACTCCCTTCTGAGTATGATATTCATGGGGAACCACCAGCCCCCCCGGAGGAGAAATATCCCGCTGCCGGCTATGGCAATCCAGGCAGACTGCATTGGGCACTATGGTTTTCTTCTTGATGGGTTGATTGTAAAAACCGCGCCAGTGTTTATAAGCCAGCTCGGTCATGGGTACATTGGGATGGCATTTGAGACAGCCAATGCGGCCATGGGTAGATAAGCGCCAGGAATTGATCTGTGGTTGCATTTCATGGCAACTTCCGCAAAGGCTGTTTTCTTCTTTATTTTGGGTATAACCGATACTGCCTACGCTAAAAAAAGTAGCAATCAATAAACTCACTACCAGCATGGCCATCGTCAATGTACCCCAGACCCGAAATGTTTTGACCATTTTCCTGTCCCTCCTTTAGCTTAACCCCAGAGGCAAATATTCAGCCAGAAACCAGCCCAGGATGAGAAAGTAAATGATCATTTCAACAATAATCAAACCTTTGTTGCGACTGTGTTTGAAGACGGCCATGCCTCTCCCTCCTGTCCTTCCTCCGGTATCAGGATGATTTTTTCCTGCTCCTTTTTAATTCGCTCCAGTTCCAGGGGATGTTCGTGTTCCATTACCCTAATATCCATCAACCCATTAAACCAGGTTGTGCTGCCCGGGAAAAAATCGGGATTGAAGTGAACATTATAAAAATGCCAGACAAAGATAGCCAGAATGGCCAGTACCGCCTCATCACTATGACCAATCCGCCAGCAATCAATGAGCCAGCGGGGCATCAGGGCCGCTCCCCATTCCGGCATCATCATGAAAATACCGGAACCACCAATGATGAACATCCCCCAGAATACCGCCCAGTAGTCAAACTTCTCCTTGTAGGAATAGCGATCAAACCGGGCTGGTTGGTCAGTAAAACCCAGCTGGTATTTCAGGTGTTGCACCAGGTCAGTTACATCCTTTAAAGTTGGCATAATGGCCCAGCCCAGATCTTTTTTAACCAGCATTTTGTAAAACATCCAGACCAAATGATAAATACTAACTGCAATCATGGTTAATCCGCTGCCGATATGAATATTGAGCATGGTATCCGGCCCGCCAAACCAGCGGGCAAGGGCCAGGGATAAACTGTTATCATGCCATTTAATGGGCAAGCCGGTAATAGTACAGAGAATAAAGGTAGAAAACATACCAATATGGTGAATACGTTGATGAAGATTCCAGCGTCTAACTGCAGCTCGGTAGTGCCTTTTTTCCATTCCAACCCCTCCTAGTGTTGCTGTTCCCCGCTGGCCAGCGCATTTCTAAGCTTGCGATACAGTTCCAGCTGCATATGAATGATTAACAAAGTAACAACAATTATAGTCAACCAGACAAAAAACTTCAGGGTATAGTACATGGGAGCTCCTTCACCCTCTTTTTCCAGAAGAAAATGCTCTTTCCCCGCAGCAAAATTGACTTCAGGCTTAAAATGACATTTAGCACAGGTTTTTGGGGTATTGGTTTTGCTCACCGGCGAAGCCGCCATACCGGGCCCCTTAATTTCATGGGAACCATGACAATCCACACAGCTGGCCGCTTTCTGACTGCCCAGCAGAACCGCTTTGCCATGGAAGCTCTCTTCATAGGACTCCTTGATCCGCCCACTGTGACATCCTGCCGCAGTACAGGTATGGGGGATTTGCTGTTTGGCTACCAGCGCCAGGGCGTCTTCTTTTTTGCGGATATTGTGCACCCCATGACAGGCACTGCACCGCACCTTCCCGTTATGCACACTGTTGCTGTATACCGCAGTTACATCCTTATGACAGTCCCGGCAATTATTATCAATAGCTACTCGCATTTTTTCCCCGGTCAGGGCCCCGGTATGGGGATATTCAGTAATATCCCGATGACAGGTGGTACAGCGATTGGTTCCATGCTGGGAAACCAGATATTCCCCTTCATCAACATAAAGACTGACTATTTTGCCATCCATTTTGGTTTTCAGCCCGATGGCGCCATGGCAGCGCAGACAGCCTTCATTGAAGCGGCGATTTTCCGCCAGTTTGGCAGCAAATTGTTCTTCAGCTCCAAAAGCCGTCCCCTGTTTAAACCAGCAGAGGAACAGCCCCATTAATATCAGTAAGGTCAGCCTCAACGGGCTCATTGCTTTTTTCATTATTTCGCCTCCTTATCAGTACCCGTCTCACGGATGCACCATAACCCCTGCTACAGCAACGGAAATAGCTCCTATCCAGATCACCAGGGTCAGTAAAACAAACAGGAGCATACCCGAAACATTTCTGGTTTTAACCTTATAAAGGGTAACATAAGCACTCACTGCCAGAGAAAAAAGCAAACATAATACCCCCAGCGTTATTAATACAGCCTTTAACATGCTCAATCCCCCCTTACATCACCGCCGGCCAGACCAGACTGACGGCCAGCACAAAAGTTATTGCCGAAATGAGCACCCCCAGGAACATGGTTAACAGAGACCTTACCACTCCATTGCCAGCAGGCAACACATAGAACGCTACATATCCGCCTGAGCTAAAACCAAACACCAGTGAAAGAAGTGCACCAATTCCCAGCAAAGTTAACATTGGACAACCCTCCTCCACAAAAAAACCGAACCTCCCTGAGGCCCGGCCAGCTACCGGTCTCAGGACTTGAAAGTCTCCGGACTGGGTTTAACGGTATTTGGTTTCCCAGTTACTGCAATCTTCCCTGGTATCGATGATAATGAAGCGCTTGCAATGTCTGCATTTAATGTAGATTTTGGTACGTGCCCTTTGTGCAACGATTTTGCCACACATGCAACGAACATCAGCCATTAAATGACTTACTTCCGCCCCTTCCTTGTGGGGAATAATACCTGCCACACCTTTCACCTCCTTCGCCAAAGAAAAAGACCGGTCAGGAGTTCCTGTCAGGAACTCCTGCCGGTCTCCGGACTCAAAGGTCTCTGGACTCTAGAATCACTATGAAGTTTTAAAATGAATAACAGGTTTGGTACGCATTTCATTTAAACGGATTAGAATAAACCTTTTGCAACGACGACATTTAATGATCAAGGTATTATCCACAACCTGACAGATCAGTTTACCACACTGACAATTGACATTGCCCATACAAAACTCACTTCCCTCCCCGGCAGTAAATCTTCGCTGACTTACCGCCTCTCCCAACCATAACCGCTGCAGGAGATTGTGGCCAATTTCACATTCGCGGCGCCGCTTGTTTGTGAAACTTTGTACGTATATTATTCTTCTTCGGTTGCAAAAATCCTGCTTATTGTCCTTCAATTTTTTAAATTTTCCTTCGAATTTATTCGACAAATTTTTTTGTTGACAACATGGGCATATCGGTGTATCATATTCTTTGCGACGGGGCGTAGCGCAGCTTGGTAGCGCACCTGCCTTGGGAGCAGGGGGTCGCAGGTTCGAATCCTGTCGCCCCGACCATCGCAATTCCAGGATATAATGCAAGAAAAAGTGTTGACAAACACGGAATGGTTGTGTAAAATACAGAAGTGCATATGGCCCCTTGGTCAAGTGGTCTAAGACACCGCCCTTTCACGGCGGTAACACGGGTTCGAATCCCGTAGGGGTCACCAGCCTGCCGGCGTAGCTCAACTGGTAGAGCAACTGACTTGTAATCAGTAGGTTGCGGGTTCAAGTCCTGTCGCCGGCTCCAGAATATCTATGGAGGAGTTCCCGAGTGGTCAAAGGGAGCAGACTGTAAATCTGCCGGCTGACGCCTTCGTAGGTTCGAATCCTACCTCCTCCACCATTTCGCTGGGGTGTAGCCAAGTGGTAAGGCAGCGGACTTTGACTCCGCCATGCGTTGGTTCGAATCCAGCCACCCCAGCCATTGTTTCATGAGCCATTAGCTCAGTCGGTAGAGCACCTGACTTTTAATCAGGGTGTCGCTGGTTCGAGTCCAGCATGGCTCACCATTATCCGCGCGGGTGTGGCGGAATTGGCAGACGCACTGGATTTAGGTTCCAGCGGGAAACCGTGGGGGTTCAAGTCCCTCCACCCGCACCAATTGTGGGCATTATGCGGAAGTGGCTCAGTGGTAGAGCATCGCCTTGCCAAGGCGAGGGTCGCGGGTTCGAATCCCGTCTTCCGCTCCAGGCGCCCGTAGCTCAGTGGATAGAGCGCAGGTCTCCGGAACCTGGTGCGTAGGTTCGATTCCTACCGGGCGCACCATCAGCTTGCCACTATAGCTCAGTAGGTAGAGCGCATCCTTGGTAAGGATGAGGTCACCGGTTCAATCCCGGTTAGTGGCTCCAGTTTAGCACGGAGAAGTACTCAAGTGGATCAAGAGGCAGCACTGGAAATGCTGTAGGGGGCGCAAGTCCCGCGTGGGTTCGAATCCCACCTTCTCCGCCAGTTTAAAATGCGGGTGTAGCTCAGTGGTAGAGCCCCAGCCTTCCAAGCTGGTTGCGTGGGTTCGATTCCCATCACCCGCTCCACTATCAACGCGGGGTAGAGCAGTTGGTAGCTCGTCGGGCTCATAACCCGAAGGTCGAGGGTTCAAGTCCCTCCCCCGCAACCAAACACGGGCGATTAGCTCAGTTGGTCAGAGCGCTTGCTTGACATGCAAGAGGTCACAGGTTCAAGTCCTGTATCGCCCACCATATTAAAGCCAGAAAAACCGCTAATATCAAGGCTTCGCGCCTGATTAGCGGTTTTTGTTTTCTGGAAACTTTTGTGCAATTTTATGCCCTTTTCGGCACCATAGAGACACTTTCGGGCACCATTTCGGCACCATCCAGGCCTTTTTCGCACTATGTTGAAGGGCAGGGAATATTCCCTGCCCTTCATAGCGAATAATAAATAACGAATTAAGAATAACGAATTAAAATAGCGAATTAGAAAAATAACGAATAATAACTCTGTGTATTATACTATATAACATTTTTGTAACATTTGCAACCAGAACATGTGTTTTTTCTGTTTTTACTATGCACATCCTTGTTCTAATTTTTGCTTCCCTTTTGATGTTATAATAACATGACTCTTCATTTCGTTCTCGTCCTCAGTTTCCTTCGTAGTATAATCTATCAACTCTTCCTTCTTTAGTTTATCTAATATTTTGCTACATGTATCTTGCGGAATCTGTAACTGTTTTTCTAAACCGTTCAATAGCCATGTTTTCCCAAGCCATTTTGAGGTGTTTCCATGTTGCTTGTGCCAATTATCTATAAATTTTAAAGCATCAATAATATAATCATCAATTATATATTCTTTTTGTTCAATATTAATAAACTCCATCAGATCCATACTAAAATGAGCATAATCAGTAATATTAACGTGTTTTGGTGCTGCGCTTGATAAATAATATAGATGAACAGTTTTCCCTTTATAAATCATACGACTCAGAATAGGGATCATATCACTATCAGCTGTAACAAAAACATATAACGATATATTTGAATCTTTGTAAGTACTTTCTATGGCATCTATACAAAGTTCAATATCGGAGGAGTTTTTTCTTCTCTCGTCAACTTTCCCATTCGAATATACATGTCTTATCTGAACTCTTTTCTTCTGCAAACTTGTTAGGCATGTCCTGATTGCTTGAAAGTCACCATAAACCCTAAATGTTCGAACATTATCCCTCCCATATGTGTCCCATAATCTAATAAAAAGATTTTTATCAGGTTCCGCATGATCAGGATCATGTGAATATTTCTTCATTAATGTCCAATATACATTATCATAATCAACAAATATGCCTACATTTTGTGTTTTTTTCATCTTTTCATATATTTGAAATGATTCTGCCATTATCCTTCCAAATGTATCAATTGCCATTTTTGTTTTATCTTCTCCCTCTCTTGCCCCACTATCTTTGATAGCAAGCTCATTCCCTTCTGCTTTTTGCATATCAACACCTCCCATATTATCTGATTGTTTAATTCGTTATAATATGAGTTTTCCCTTCCAAAATACGACAAATATTTTATTACTTTTAGTATTAAGCAATCGAGTAGAAGGGGGTGATTAACCCCCGTCCTCAAAATAACCCACCCTTTCGGGCGGGCGTCATGGAACAATAACTGGCACTGGTATAATCAGCTTCTCCTGGTTTTTGTTCGGATCAGGCTGGCCGTACCATTTACCTATCGCCGCCATCTGCATTACCTCCCTTTAGAGCCGCCTTGGTCAGACCATAGATACCGCTGGCTGTCGCCGCCCCAATAATGCCTTCCTTCACTGCCTCCAGCACCGGTCCGCCAAAGGCCCAGGCATTGAGGCCATTTAAGGCAGCGCCCAGAGCAATCACCAGCAGCCAGAGCCATTGTTTGGGTATACGAAAGGTTTGCTTCAAGCTCTCGGTAAATCCTACCGTCAGAGCCATCACAAGCTCAACCGGTAACATCAAACACTCTCCCCTTTCTTGTAACGCAAAATTGCCTTAACGATAGCATCCGCTAAAATTGCTTGATACGAATTACTGTTAAGTTTAGCCTCTTCGCCAGGGTTAGTCACGAATCCCATTTCTATCAGTACTGCTGGCATTTTTGTGCCGTTCAGTACCCACAAATCAGACCGAGGTCGTGCTCCTCTGCTTGGCGCCTTAGTTGCCACAATAAGCTCGGTCTGCACAAGTTCTGCCAACCGCTTCCCATTCTTACTGTCTGGGTTATACAGTGTTTCAATGCCAGCAGCCTGGGCCGAGCCAGCATTGCAATGCAAGCTAATAAAGATGCTTGCACCAAAGTTGTTTGCGATCTGGCACCGCTGCGCCAGAGATGGATACCAGTCGCTACCTCTTGTCAGCGTTACCCTTGCCCCTTGTAGCCGGAGCTTATCGGCCAGCACTTTAGCCACAGATAGGTTGACGTCCTTTTCTGCCGTCAGCAGTGTGTCATTCTCGCTCGCATTCTTACCATCGACTGCGCCCGGGTCTCTCCCGCCATGTCCGGGATCTATGCAGATTGCAAAGCCTTGCAGTTTTTTTGTTTCCATGTTACGCCCCTCCTTTGATGACAAGCGCTAAAAAAGCGCCGATAACGGCGCCGATGATGGTTTTATATATCCAGCTTTTGTCCTGCTCCAGTATTACCAGCCGCCTCTCCAGCTCCGCTGCCTTTCCCCGGGCGCAGTCCGAACCGCATAAAGGCACTATACTAAGCCTTTCCTCAATTCTCGCAAGCCGCTGGCTCATTTCGTTTAATCTATCCGATATTGCTCTAATATCTGTTTCCGACATCCGCCCGGCCTCCTTCCAAGCAAAATAAAGCCCCAAACAGCTTTACTATTGATTATTGATTTCCATTAAGATTTCTTGCTTTTCCTCTGGCATTAATGCCGGATACTCCATTAATATTTCTTCTGCTGTTTTTCCTTCTTCAGCCATACGTTTATTAATTACCCGCACAAAAATATTGCGTTTCCAGATGGGCATCATAAACCACCCCCTATTAAAGCAGCCAGAGCTGCTTCTAGGTCAGCTATCCGCTGTTCTCTTTCCTGTTCAGGGTCAGGATCATAGTTCTGCCCTGATTCTAATTTAAAACTAGATAAATCCATGACACCTTGAAAAGTAAAAACAATAGTATCGCCATTTATACCAATAATGGAATTACCATTCTTTATGATTTTTTCAGCCATAAATTCTTGCCCATTTATAATCAGTTTTTTCATTCGGTACCACCCCTATTAATAAATTACTCCGCCCCCGGATGTTACAGTTGCAGTGGTAGCTCCTGGCTGAGTAGTATCTTCCCGATGTATTATTCCTGCTCGTGCATTTAGGCCATAAGTGTTATTACTACCAGTATTACTCCAGCTGTTAACCTGTCCACAAGAAGATGATACAATTGCCCCCGCATAGTTTCCTGATGATGTTACATTACTTATGTCGCAATTGTTTATTACACATTTACCGAAAGAACAGATTAATCCTGCTCTATTAGCATCAGTAAAATTTTGGCCATTTATATTACAATAGGTAACTTGCACTTTTGAACTATTAACTATATTTATACCTCCTATCCAGCTCCCAGCAGGAAGTTTTATGGTAAAGCCTTTAATATATATATTAGCCGTGCAATGGTTTACATCGATCCGATTGACAATGTAATTAGCGGCAGATGTTAAGTCACTCCCGCCTAAAATATTTATTGCCCCTGAGCCAAAAATTCCTTTAATTATAACATTTTCACTATAAGTTCCTGCCGCAATATTTATCGTTACTGTGTGTTTTACTATTGCGGGGATTTTATTTACCGCCGCTTGTATTGTTTGAAGAGGTTGCGTCTGAGTTCCCGGGTTATTATCATTACCATTTACTGCATCAACATATAAGGTCATATCTGCCGTTGTAGTATTCGCCGCCCCTATATCCGCAGGAGTAAGTACGTCTGTCCCACCACTAGCGTGGGTAGATTTATGCGGCGAAGGCGTAAAGCTTGCCGGCTTATCCTCTAAATCCCCCCACTTCACGGCGCCCACCTTCTGCCATGCTGTGCCGGTATCCTGATAGATTATTTTGGTGTCAGTAGCAATGTA
>NZ_BDLQ01000017.1:0-16964 GCF_002049255.1 Carboxydocella sp. ULO1
CTGAGTGATAAAGCAGCAGAAGTAATTCAGTATTGGTATCGTGAGAAAGGCAGGAAAAGAGGGTATGAAGTCGGGGCAATAGCAGTAATACATACCTTTGGAAGGGACTTGAAATTTAATCCGCATGTTCATGTTCTGGTAACCGAAAATCATTGGATTGTGGAACTGGGTAAACCGAAAAATCCATTAAAATGTCCATGTTGTGGGCAGGAGATGGAGTTATGGAGGATATGGCATTACAAATATGGAACCATATGGTCATTTTAGAAGGATGGGGTCATTTACATTGAAGAAAAAGAAAAGAAAAAACGAAATGGCCGAGATAGAAGATCTACCGCTGGACTGGGAGTTTCCCTTCGAAGGACAGAAGAAGGAAACCTATTACAATTATCATTGTCAGAAATGTGGGTATAAAGAGGAAGTGCCAGCATTTATCGTAGATGAGATGAAAGCTATGGACAATTGGATAACCTGGGCTCAGTTTTGGAATGAAAAAACTAGGGTCAGTTGCTGGTCTTTTACATGACATAGGGAAATACTCGCATGAATTTCAAAGAAGGTTGGAAGGCGAAAAGGGCAAAGTTGACCACTCTACAGCTGGAGCGTTAGAGGTAATCGAGCATTATGGTGTTCTTGGCAAGATATTAGCTTATGGAATTGCAGGACATCATTGTGGACTTCCTGATTGGGGAAGCTATGTGGATGAATCTTCTTTGGAAGGAGCATTCCTGTAATGAAACATGGGGAGGTTTGAGCAAATGAAAAACTCCTGATAACGTGAGGATGTCAAGCTGAACAGCACCACGAATATCAGGAGGTTGTATCACCATGATAGCACAAAATCGCGAACTTACCACCATCAAAGATTCCACGCTCATCGTAGCCGTTGACATTGTGTCCCAGCAACACGTTGTACGAGAGATTAATTGGTGCGGGCATATTCTACACAGGACAGGTTCCATGCCAGACATACACGGAAACTCCCTCGGTTGCTTTGGGACCAAGGGAGTTTCTTTATAATCAGCGTATTCCTACTGTCCTTTTTAACGGAACTGTGAGTGGCGGGAGTAATCTTTACAAGTTGGTCGGTCGGTGTAAATGTAAGTCAGTTACTCATGAGACGGAGACAGTCTAAGTTTGCGGTAAAAGGGTCGTATGATTTTTCCTAGGTGAGCGGATTGCTTCCGCACACTCCGCGTTACTGGTTGATAGCGGTCAGTTTGCCTAAAAGAAGAATGTTCCTGGTTGGAGGGAGAGTTGCCCCCTTTGATCATAGATGACCCACGGGCGGTACGCGAACGGCAATGATATAGCGGAATATCCATTTATTTCCAACGTGAAGAGGCAGATACCACCATAGGGACCCAGCAAAGCGGTCTGGATACCTACCGCCATCTCTTTGGGTTCAGGGATTGGTGGTTGGAGCCAACTGTGTACATAGACGGTCTGGCCTACGGCGTTGTACCACCGTTGTGTCAATTCCACTTCGAAGTCAGATTCCAGAACGATCAGGGCAAGTACATGAGAATGACCACTGTGACAGCCCTTTGATGAAAGGGGAACTTCTTGTTCTCTTTTGGTCACAGCAATGTGGGCGGACAGATAGTGAAACTCATAGTGGCCAGTCCCGCCCTTGCAGGGTGCGAAGTTGGAAACCATATTTGAGGCCGAGTTCGGTCACGATAGGGAGGAAGTCTTTTTCTCCTGGGAGGTTGATCTCTAAAATGCCCCCGTCTCCTTCCAGGTGCAGAAGTCCTTGGCAAAGGGGCGGAAATCGTTCTGTCTCTGTTGCAATTCGAAAGTATTGGATAGGCCCGTCGCTCTCAGAGAGAAGGTTGATGTAAAGAAGTCCCATCTCGGCAATCTCGTCCAATAAAAAATCCCGGAGAAGTCCTGAACTGGCTTTGGTGGCAGGTAGGTATCCTGCAAGTCGAACCAGCTTCTGATTCGTGGGTTCACTGCATACCAGCACTTGACCGCCAGCTGCCACGATTTCATCTCCATACCAGTTTCGCTCTGGCACAACCTGAATGAGTAAAAGACCAAGGGGTGCTGAACCGCCGAGACGTTGAATCAGCTCGACTACGAGGTTCCTCCAGCTTGGGTGCTGGGAATGTCTTAGGGGAACTCCAAGCACGAGCGATATCCAGTTCGGTGCAATTGGATCATCTAACTCATAAATCAGTTCGATCGGTGCTTCCGGCATAGTGATATTTCTGTTTTTCCGCAAAATCGTCCCCATAAATTGGTTCCTCCTTTGTTACCGCTTCATCAGCCATTCTCCCAATTTTGAACCGCCAACTGCTCCTCCAACGGCTCCGCCCACTGCTCCAACAAACCCGCCTATAGCCGTGCCCACCCCAGGCACAATCATCGAACCCAGGGACGCACCGGCCATTCCGCCGACCTCAGCTCCAGCCAAAGCGCCGGCCCATCCGCCTGCTGCTCGACCCACTGCTTGCTTAGTATGGTCGCCAATCTTGTTTCCGTCAGCCTTGTAACCCTGATAAATCTCATAGGCATCCAGGGCGGCACCGGCTGCCACCAAGGCTCGACTGGCGCCCTTGAGGCCTTGAGCGATTTCACCGGCATGACTGGCCGCCTTGTAAGCCGCCTCGGGAATCGGCTTGTGATCTAACCCAAATTTGTCCGGTTTTACGTTAATATGGGGGAATTTTGGATTGCCATGGGGCTTGTCGATTCGAAAGACGGGAGTACCGACCGGCTTGCCGTCCTTAATACGACCGGCCGTAGTGTCTCGTATTGAAAGGACCGTGGCCCCGAGATGTCGTGTGTCCTATTCATACTTGGTTCCCTTCAGCGGGTCTCGGCTGATAGAAGTGGCTGCGCCCTTTACGACCGACGGCCCGGTCGATGAACGGGAGTTGCTCTCTCTTGACTGAAGTGAGTGCGTGCTGCGGTTATAGTAATAAGCTCCTCTCAATTCAGCTTCTCGATGCGCGGCATTTGACAAACACCTCCAATTATCTCACAAAAATTTTATGTAATTTTTACTATATTTTACAACTATATTTGTACTTTTTCAATGTTTAGGAAATTATGCTTTAAGGCTTGATGTGGATAACTTAGGGTGTTAAGGTAGAAATATGAGAGCGCATGAGAAAGAAAATAAAGTACGGTTATGCAGAATACATATGTACTAATTGTACCGGGAGCAAGAAAAAGAAAGTAGCATTTACATGTAAGAGTAGATTTTGTAATCGATGTGGAAAAGTTTATATAGAAAAGTGGGTAGAAAAACAAACAGAACGGATATTAGAAATAGGGCACAGACATATGGTATTTACCGTTCCAGAAGAATTAAGGGTGATGTTTTACCGTAACCGAGATTGGCTAAAAGACCTGAGTGATAAAGCAGCAGAAGTAATTCAGTATTGGTAGCGGGAGAAAGGCAGGAAAAGAGGGTACGAAGTCGGGGCAATAGCAGTAATACATACCTTTGGAAGGGACTTGAAATTTAATCCGCATGTTCATGTTCTGGTAACCGAAAATCATTGGATTGTGGAACTGGGTAAACCGAAAAATCCATTAAAATGTCCATGTTGTGGGCAGGAGATGGAGTTATGGAGGATATGGCATTACAAATATGGAACCATATGGTCATTTGAGAAGGATGGGGTGATTTACATTGAAGAAAAAGAAAAGAAAAAACGAAATGGCCGAGATAGAAGATCTACTGCTGGACTGGGAGTTTCCCTTCGAAGGACAGAAGAAGGAAACCTATTACAATTATCATTGTCAGAAATGTGGGTATAAAGAGGAAGTGCCAGCATTTATCGTAGACGAGATGAAAGCTATGGACAAATTGGATAACCTGGGCTCACCAGGAATGCCAATTTTGGAATGTCCTTATTGTCCTGGAGGCATGGTTTATAAAGGGGAAAAAGAGTAAGCTTTGCGGCTTACTCTTTTAAGTCACCCGAAGGGCGAATTTGTTCCTATCCAAGCCGGTTCAAAAGCTTCAACAAACCATAGAGCAAGGCCTGGGGCCGGGGGGGACAGCCGGGGATATATAAATCCACCGGGACCACTTTATCGGCTCCACCCAGCACAGCATAGCTGTCAGCAAACATGCCGCCAGAGATAGCACAGGTGCCAACAGCTACCACCAGCCTGGGATTGGGTGCGGCCTCATAGGTTTTTTCCAGGGCCTGGACCAGATGGAGAGAAGGGCAGCCGGTGACCATCAGGCAATCAGCATGGCGGGGGGAGGCGACAAAATCCAGGCCAAAGCGCTGCAGGTCATAGACCGGACCGGTCAGGGCCACCATTTCCCAGTCACAGCCATTGCAGGAACCGCTGTCCACATGGCGGATATGCATAGAATGACCAAAAAGACGGTTGATGGTTCGCTGCAGCTCTGCCCCTATTTCCTCCACACTGACAGTAGCCGGTATCTGGCGCAGGAGCAGAGAACGTTGCCGTACTGCCAGCTCAAAGTCCTTGCTCATGGTTATTGCCCCGTGGGGGCAGGCTTCGGCACAGCGACCGCAAAAATGACAGAAGCCCAGGTCCAGGTATTCTGTGGTCAGCGCCCCACTAGGGCAGGCCCGGATGCAAGCACCGCATTGCTGACAGAATTCAGGTGCCAGCTGAGGCGCACCGCGAAAGGCGGCTGCCGGAGTGTCTGGTTGAGCGGGATAAGGGGTTGTGACCCGGCCGGTAGCCAGGCTTTTGCGAAAGATATTGAACATGCTCCTACCCTCCTAACGGTCACAACAGGAGTAACAGAGTTCAAAGCTTTTATTGATCAGGGGAAAATCGGGAATCATGTTGCCGGGGACCGCCTGGGCCACTGCCGGCCAGTTACAGTAACTGGCACTGCGGATGCGGTAACGATAGATCAGGCCCCTGTCGTCCAGCATCAGCCAGTGATAGTCATCGCCGCGGGCGCTTTCGGCATAACCCAGCCCCTGGCCCCAGGCAGGCAGGGGAGCCAGGGCGGTGCGAACAGGCCCGGCAGGTAACTGGTCCAGGGCAGATTGAATCAGGGAGACTGATACCTCAATTTCCGCCTGGCGGATACGGTAACGGGCTTCCACATCCCCTTTACTCAGTACCGGAACCTCCAGGGGCAGGGAGCTATAAGCAAGATGGGGATGGTCCCGGCGTACATCCCGGTCTACACCGGCGGCCCGGGCAGCTACCCCTACTGCCCCCAGATTCTGGGCAACAACAGTGGATAAAATACCGGTATTAGCCAGTCGTTCCAGGTGGAAATCATGGTTATCGATGATGGCGATTATTTTTTCGTATTCTTCAAAAACCTCAGTAACTGTTTGGGCGATCAGGTTAATGGTAGCTTGATCCCAGTCCTGTTTAACTCCACCGAGAGCATTAAAATCCCGTAAATAGCGGTTGCCGGTCAGGGCTTCATTCAATTGCAGCAGGCGCTCTTTCAGACGGGCCAGCTGGCTGACACCAAAGGCCAGGCCGGTACCGGCGCAAAGGTTACTCAGGTCACCGATATGGTTATACAACCGCTCCAGCTCCACCAGAATGGTACGGATAAACTGAGCCCGCAGGGGCACGTCGGTTCCGCTCATCTTTTCAACAGCCTGGCTGTAAGCTACCGAATGGCTGAATGCACAAACGGCACAGATCCTTTCAGCTAAGGCCAGACCCCATTCTACAGTTTTCCCTTCTGCCAGCTTCTCCAGACCGCGATGAGTATAGAACAGGCGCGGTTCCAGATGGTGGATATATTCGCCATTCACACTGAAGCGGAAATGACCAGGTTCAATAATCCCGGCATGAATTGGCCCAACCGGGACTTCAAATACCCCGGGCTCATCAATCCGGGGGAATGGGTGCTGGCGGCCGGGATGGTGATGGGAGGGACGCCAGCCATTATAGTCCTTACGCAGGGGGTAAACCCCTTCCGGCCACATCTCATGCAGAACCAGGGGCCGCGGATCAGGATGTTCCAGTGGGGTAAGACCCAGCAGGTCCTGGACTTCCCGCTCATACCAGTGGGCTGCTGGCAGGACTGGGGTTAAGGCCGGGAACTCGGGTTGTTCAGGGTTGGCCCTGGCTACCAGAGCCAGATGGCGCTGCTCGGCCGGCAGGGAGAAAACATAATAGAGGCGAAAATAACCATCCTTTTCCCGCTCATCGGTCCCGATCATGGTAACCAGGCGCCCACCCTGCTGGCGATATAATCGGTGTGCTTCCGAGCGCAAATTCTCTAAACTGACTTCCTGGTATTCCACCATTAATATGCACCTCCGGGACTGATAATTGCCGCCACTTGTTGCAGAGCATGCACTAACCGGGGAGGTTGATAGATGCCCAGAACCAGGATGGCAGTCAAAGGCAGCAAGAGGGGCCAGAGCTGCCAGTGGCTGCCTTCACCCTGGCGCTGGCGGCTGCTTTTATTGCTAAGCAGCATTTTGCCGCCATGGTAGAGCATACCGGCAAAGACCAGGGCCAGGAAGAAAAAGAGTAACCCGGCTACCCACCAGCGACCTTGCAGGAAGGCTTCGGTCAGGATGGTCAGTTCACTGATAAAAATACTGAAAGGAGGCGCTCCTGCGATGGCAAAGAGGCCGATAACCAGCAAGGGGCCACTGACTGGCATGGTTTGCAATAGTCCTTTGATGCGGGCCAGGGTCCTGGTATGGTATTTATGCACCACATTGCCACTCAACATAAACAGGAAAGATTTAGTAAATGAATGATTGATGAGATGCAAGAGTCCGCCTAACAGTCCCCATTTGCCGCCCAGACCTACGGCGAGAGTGATTATTCCCATATGTTCTACACTGGAATAGGCTAACAGGCGTTTTAAGTCATATTGCATCAAAATAAAGGGAACGGAAATTCCCAGACTGATCAGCCCGAAGATTACCAGTAAACCGGGGGCGAATTGACCATCTACCCTGGTGTTGACCAGGATAAAGAAGCGCAAAATCCCATAGAAAGCACAGTTGAGCAGTACCCCTGACAGCACGGCACTGACCGGGGAAGGAGCCTGGCTGTGGGCATCAGGGAGCCAGTTGTGCATGGGGGCTAGCCCCATTTTGGTACCATAGCCGACCAGAATAAAGATAAAGGCCAGTTTGAGTAATTGCGGATCAAACTCTTTTACTACCTGAAGCAAAACGGTATAGTTGAGAGCTGATTGTTCATTGCCTGCGGTATGCCCGGCGGCATAAAAGACCAGAATTAAACCGAAAAGAGCAAAGGTTATACCGACTGTGCAGAGGATAAGATACTTCCAGGCTGCTTCCAGGCTGGTTTTCTGGTTATACAGACCTACCAGTACTGCTGAGGCCAGGGTAGTGGCCTCAATTGCCACCCACATAATGCCCAGGTTATTAACTATCAGCGTCAGGTTCATGGTCATGATAAATAAATGAAACCAGAGAAAATAACGGCGATACTGCTGCTGGTTAATTTGCTTATGGGTCAGATCGGCCTGTAAATAGCCAACTGAATAGAGAGCGGTTACAAAACCGATAGTCACCACCAGTAACAGCAGGAGGGCGCTGAGGCTATCCAGGTAGAAGAAGTCTTTAGCACCGGTATAGGTTTGTCCGGACAAAAACAGCGGTAAGGCCAGATACCAGCCCCAGCCCAGAGTCAGGGTAGCTCCGGCCACATTAGCCCAGGCACTCCAGCGGGGCTGGGGCAGAAGCCAGGAAATCAGTCCGCTTAAGAGAGGTATGAGGATCAGTCCGAGTGGGAGCATGCCGAATCATCCCTTCAAGCTTTGTAGTGTATCGGTATTGAGGGTATCAAAAGTCTGATTAATTCGGTAGGCAAAGATGCCCAGCAGGATTACACCGACCAGCAGGTCAAAGAAAATCCCCAGCTCCACTACCAGGGGCATGCCACCGGTGGCGGTAATGGCCGAAAGATATAGACCATTTTCCATAGTAATCAACCCGATAATCTGGGTTAAAGCTTTTTTGCGGGTGATCATCAGCAACAACCCTAACATAATCATGGCAATAGCTACAGGCAAACTATGAGGTACAGGTAAGGTGGCAAGGGCTTTAAGCGGTATCGCCACCCGGTAAGCAACCAGGATTAAAAGCAGGGCCAGAATGAGATTTAACCGCATGGGCAGGGTCATTTCCATTTCCTTTTTCACTTTGATCGCTTTTAATAACCGCAATAATACCCAGGGGGTAACGAGCCCCTTGACCACTAACGTTAGCACAGCAGCCCAGTAGAGTTCGTGGTTGGCAAAACTGTAACCCCAGAAGGCGGCCAGGGCAGCTAAGGCCAGGGATTGCAGAGTCAAGAGATGTACTGCCCGGGCCAAATGACGGGTAATAATCAACAGCAAGGAGGCGGTTAGCAATAACATGGTTAAACTCTGGGAAAAATCCATTACCTTAACCCCCTATCACATAATGGCTGAGATTGGCCAGCAGTGCCAGCAGAAAGGCAGCACCCAGCAAATCGGGGACCCGGAAGATGCGTAACTTGGCCAGGGCAGTTTCGATGACAGCCAGCAAGGAGCCCAGGGCGAACAATTTTAATAAAAAGAAAAACAGGTCGGCTAGCCAGCCGGCTGGTCCCGCCCAGGCAGGGGTCCAGGGGAGATAGAGGGCGATCACCAGGGAGAGGATCAAAACTTCCTTGGCTGCTGCGGCCCAGTGCAGCATGCCCAGATATTTACCGCCAAATTCCAGCAGCATACCTTCATGGACCATGGTTAGCTCCAGGTGGGTATCAGGGTTGTCCACCGGGATTCGTCCGGTTTCGGCAATGGTAACGATTAACAGGCTGAGTAAGCCCAGGAAATAGGCGGGGCTGAAAGCGGCCAGCCCTTGCTGACGCATGAAATTGCTGATTTGCCCCAGATCCTGGCTGCCGGCAGAGAGACTGACGGTGAGCAGGATCAAAAAGAGGGCCGGTTCCACCAGAGTGGAAATAAACAGCTCCCGGCTGGAACCTTCACCCCCAAAGGCGCTGGCACTATCCAGCCCGGCCAGTACCAGCAATAACCGCAATGCGGCCAGAAGATAGAGTAATACCAGCCAGTCAGCCCAGCCGGCAGTTGCTGCCGGCCATTTGCCCAGGGGAATAAACCAGAAAGCGGCGATGGTGAGCAATAAAACCCCATAAGGTGCAATCCGGGAAATCCAGGAAGTTGGTTGTGCAACCACTGGTTCTTTGCGCAAGAACTTGTGAAAATCCCGGTAGGGCTGTAGTAAACCAGGGCCCTGGCGGTTTTGCCAGAAGGCTTTTTGCTTTTTGATACTGCCCAGTAAGAGGGGAGCCAGAAAGAACAGGGCCAGAGATTGGCATATACCTTGCAATGCTTGGAACAACTTTCTCTCCTCCCTAATTTACCCAGATCAAGAGAATGACCAGAGTAATCAGCATATAGGCCAGATAAGTCTGCAATCGACCGGTTTGTACGCTGCGCAGTTGATCGACTACCACCATCACCTTATCCCAGAGGGGGCGATAGAGATGGTCTTCCACCCGGGCCGCGAAAGTCCAGCGGCGGAAGAGGAAGGCCAAAGGCATGGTGATGCCACTGGCGCTATATTCCATGCGCGGGGTTAGCTCGATACCACAGCCCCAGGTAGGAGCCTGCCGCACCGGCAAATTGTTGAGGGCCCTAAGGCCCAGGAACAACAAGAGGCCCAGCAGGAGTAACTGTCCGCTTACCAGCAGCAAACTGCCAGCAGGAACGGGGCTGTTGACTGCCAGTACCTGTCCCAGTAACCAGTGGTAGACCTGCGGCCCGCTCAGGCCCAGGACCAGCAAGAGCAGGGCAGCCAGAGCCATAGGCAAGCGCATGGCGGCCGGGACTTCGCTGGCATGGGCCGCTTTTTCACTGCGGGGAGTGGCTAGAAAAGCACCGGCATAGGCTTTGCTCAGGGCAGCCAGAGCTAGAGCACCGGTAAAGGCCAGGGCCACTGCTGCCAGGGTAGCGAAGACGGCAATCGCTCCTTGTGGCTGCAGGGTAGAGTTCAGCTGCAACAAGGCCCGATAAATTTGCCATTCACCATAAAAACCGTTGAGAGGGGGCAGAGCGCTTAATGCCGCAACGGCCAGGAAAAAGGTAACTCCGGTCCAGGGCATCAGTTTGGCCAGCCCCCCCAGTTCATCGAGATTTTTGGTATGGGTACGATAAAGCACGGCACCAGCTCCGAAAAAGGCCAGGGACTTCATTACAGCATGGTTAAGGGCATGCAATAAGGCCGCTCCTAAGGCCAGCTCAGCCAGCTGGGTCTGACCTGAACTGCGGGCAGTTAAGGCTGTGCCCAGCGCCAGGAAAATGATACCGACATTTTCAATAGTGGAAAAGGCCAGTAACTGTTTGAGGTCCCGGCAGCCCAGAGCGAAGAGCATAGCCAGCAGGGCTGAGACAGCCCCGAGACTCAGTACCAGCAGGCTCAGGAAAAGGGAAGGCTGGGCGGGCAGCCATTCCCAGGCCAGGCGGTAAAACCCATAAACAGCCAGTTTGACCATCACCCCTGACATCAGGGCCGACATATGGCTGGGGGCTACCGGATGGGCCCGGGGTAACCAGATGTGCAGGGGGACTAGACCGGCTTTAGTCCCAAAGCCAACTAAGCCAAAGAGGAAAACCAGAGTCATAAGACTGGGACTGAGCTGTGCTTGTGACCAGTGGGCAAATTCCCAGCTGTTGCTGGTTTTATAGAAAAGCAAAAAGGCAGCGGTAATAAAGGCTGTGCCAATATGAGTCATAACCAGGTAGACAAAACCGGCTTTCCGCACATTCTGGCGGTCATATTCAAACACCACCAGAAAATAGGAGAAAAGGGACATCAATTCCCAGCTTAACAGGAAGAGTAGACCATTGCCGGCGGTAACTACTAAAGCCAGGCTGGCCAGGAAAAGATTAAAACAGAACCAGAGGGTACCAATGGGTTTATGTTCCAGGTATTCCTGGCAGTAGCCCAGGCCATACCAGGAAGCCAGGGTACTACCCAGGCCGATGAGTAGCAGAAAAAAGCCTCCCACAGGATCCAGGTACCAGCTGAAAGAAGCCAGGAGAAACAAACCGGCTCGACTAAGCTGTACTTCCAGACCAGAACTGATGGTGATAAGTGCCAGCACCAGTAAAGTTGAAGAAGACAGCAAAGCCGAAATGGCACCCAGTCTGTGGGAGAGGGTTGGTTTGCGCTGAGTGATTAAAGATAGTAGGCCACCAGCCAACCAGAGCCCAATTGCAAAGAAAAAAATGGAAACTAGCCAGTCACTTGACACAATTTACACTCCTTTCCAATTAAAGTTTAAAAAAAGAGAAAGCACCGACCGTCTGTGGGAACAGCCAGGCGGTGCAATGTATTTTATGTTGTTTTTTTGATACAAACTCTGTCTTCTAGTATAATATCTTATTTTCAGACAAGTCAAGACAAAAAAGCGATTATTTTTTCACAAAGCCTTTTGCGATGATCTTTTCCACAATTTCCTCAGCTGCACGGGGGCGACCCAGGTAGGTGGCCATTTCCACCATATGCCGCTGGCGCAGGGGATTGGCCAGGAATTGTTCCAATACCACCGGAATTTCTTCGGTTTCAGCAGCCAGCAGCGCTACACCGTGATTGAGGAGAAAGACGGTATTGCGTTCTTCCTGGCCAGGGATGGGATTGACAATAAGCAGGGGCAGGCGGCAGGCCAGGGCCTCTGCTGTAGTCAAACCACCGGGTTTGGAGATGAGCAGGTCAGCAGCCTGCAGAAAATCGGGCATATTTTCCACATAGCCATAAACATGCAGAGGGATACTGGCGGGAGTCATGGCTTCCAGTTTCCGTCGTAATTTTTCGTTTTTGCCTGTAATAGCAACAATCTGCACCTGCAAACCTGAAGCCAGCAGTATCTGTGCAATTTCTTCCAGTGCGCCCAGACCAAAACCGCCCCCGGACAGAAGCATAAGAGGCAAGTCAGGACTAAGACCCAGTTGTTGACGCAGCTGGAGTTTGTTCCGCTGTCGGGCAAACTGCTGCCGTAACGGAATGCCCAGCGGCCAGACCCGCTCGCCGGTAAAGCCGTTTTTTTGCATGACCTTGAGCAGTTGGGGGCTAGGGATGACATAATGATCCACCCGGGGGTGGAGCCAGAAAGGGTGGATAGTATAATCGGTAATAATCCCGATCAGAGGGATATCCAGTTTTTCTTCTTCTTTTAAAACCGAAAATATGCCACAGGGGAAGGCATGGGTAGCGATGATAAGGTCAGGACGAAAATCTTCCACCAGCTTAGCCAGCTTGGGGGATAAAAGCTTATTCAAAATATAATTGAAGTCGATGAAGTTGTCCCCTTCCTCAGCCTGACGGTAGAGATAGCCCCAGACTTTAGGGGTGAATTTGATGGTTTCCAGATAGCTGCCTTTTACTACCTGATTCAAGAAAGGATTTATGTAACGGAAGGTGTCAATGGTTTTAAAAACTGCTCCGGGGAAGCGCTCGGCCAGAGCCTGCTCCATGGCCAGAGCGGCCAGGTCATGGCCGGCGCCGATAGAAACTGAACAGAGAAGAATACGCGGTTGGGTTGCCATGGTTTTTCACCTCCGCTTTCCAGTTTACCATGTTCTGTGCTATAATAGCAATGTAACCAGCCTGAAGGTTTAAGGGGGGAAAACATGAAGATTGCGGTATGTGACCGCTGTCAGCGGGAGGGGGTAGAAGGCCTGTTGTGCCGACACTGTGATACCTCTTACTGCTATGACTGTCTGGATTTGCATCCGGAGGATATTCGCCTCTGTCAGGAATGCGGCGAATTCATCTGTGATGAATGTATCCAGGGTATGGTTGAATGCGACCTGGTCAAGCGGGAGCGGAAGTAAAATGAGAGATAGATTCATCGGTTTGGGTAGAGGGGAAGAAGGGGGAAATAACATGAAAAGAGTGCTGGGAATTATAGCTACTGCCCGGCGATTTGGCAACAGTGAACTGATGGTTAAACACATTTTATCCCGTTTGCCGGTTCAGGTGGAAAAGCGGATGCTGAATCTGGCTGAGCTGAAACTGGAATATTGCCGGGCCTGTTACAAATGCCTGGAACCGGGGCAGAGCTGCCCCTTACCTGATGACCTTAATTTCGTGCTGGAGGAAATCCGCCAGGCTGATGCCATCGTGCTGGCAGTTCCGGTCTATTTCCTCGGTCCCCATGCTTCCTTGAAGGTATTTGCTGACCGCTTGCTGGGAGTGGGGGCCAACAGTGAACAATATGCAGGTAAGGCTTGTGTCACTATTACTACCTATGGCGCTCCCGGCTGGATGGGCTATGCCCAGGAAGTGGTGGATATGTTGCCCAAACTTTTCCGTTTCCAGCATGTAGGAAGCTTGCTGGTCCATGCCGCTTTGCCGGGAGAAGGATTGGCCAATCCGCAGGTAGTAGCGGAACTGGACCGGCTGGCCCGGGCTTTGCAAACAGGAGGAGAAGTTACCCGGGCGCCTTTTGCCTGTCCTGATTGCGGCAGTGGCTATGTTCGCCTGCAGCAGGCAGATGCTTTTCTTTGCCCGCTGTGCGGGAGCACCGGCACTGTAGGTCAGGCAGGGCTGGAGCTGGGAGAGTCCCGCCAGCAGAGCCGTTTTAGTCCTGAGGGGCTGAAGGAACATTTCAATCACTGGCTGGTGGAAATGAAACAGAAGTTCCTGCAAAACCGGGTTCAGCTAAAGGAAGTGCAAAAGCCCTACCGGGGACTGGACTGGTGGGTGCGGAAATAGAGGTACGAAGTTCGAGGTTTGAGATTAGAAATAAAGGAGGCCTTGTCTTTTGACAAGGCCTCCTTAAGCTAGGGTAAATGGTGTCTGGTTAAATAAATGCTGGGTTGTTGCTGCTTACATTTCATCTAAAGGAGACTGGACCAGAGTTGTGATGGTTGCTACGGCCTGTGCTGCGTCTTCACCACTAGCTTTCACTGTAAGAATATCACCGGGCCGGGCGGTTAAAGTAAGGATGCCCATCAGGCTGCGGGCATCTACCTCTTTTTCGCCTTTGGCCAGTCGGATATCGGCTTTAAAACGGCTGGCAGCCTGGATCAGTAATGCGGCTGGCCGCGCGTGCAAGCCGGTAGGATTTTTCACAGCGGCAGTTTGTTGAACCATGTCGACCCCTCCCTGCGTAGGTCTCACTATCTATCCCAACCATTCAAGGTGGAATATCTACCGTTCACCTTTATTTTACTACCATTCACCGACGTTTGACAAGGGGGTAAACGGAAAAAATTTTGGGGTAAACGGTTGTTTTTTGGGGGTGAACGGTTAAAATAATAAGTTGAGTGGTAATTACCAGCAAAGGAGGCAATCAGATTGGCTAATATACCTGTAGCACAATGGGCTATAATTGGCGGTTCCAGTACCAATTCCATCTCCTTTCCCCGGGACTTGCCCTGGCCGGGCCTGGAGATTATTGCGGAAGACCTGGTTTTTGCTACCCCCTGGGGCAGTTCACCGCCTTTTACCTATTTCCAGCTGGGGGAGAAAAAAGTGCTGACCTGCCGTATGCATGGCTGGCGGCGGGGAGTGAGCCGGGCTGATGCTTCGCGCCAGGTGTTCTGGGTCTTGCGGGAGGCTGGAGTACATACAGTGCTGGCCGAAGGAGGGGTGGGGTCAGTCAATCACCTCTTGCGGCCAGCGGATGTAGTAATACCCAATGATTATATCGACCAGTCCATGCGCAAGGATGTGGAACTGGATGGCCGTTATTTGCTGGTAATGCGGCAGGCCCTCTGTCCGGAATTGCGTCGACTACTGGTTCAGGCGGCGGAAAAATACGCAGCCGGACGGGTGTTTGATCGCTCTATCTATGCCTGTACTGATGGCCGTCATTTTGAAAGCCCGGCGGAAGTGCAGTTCTTAAAGCTGGCCGGGGCTGATGTGATTGGACAGAGCATCTGTCCGGAGGTGTATCTGGCCCGGGAGATTGGCGCCTGTTATGCCCGGGTGGATCTGGTGGTCAATTATGCGGAAGGAATTATCAAGGATTGGGAGCATGAAGAGCTAAAGGAGCTGTTCTACGGCCAGAGTCAGCGTATAGGCGCCATATTACTGGAAGCTCTGGCGGCAGCCCCTGCCGCCAGAGAGTGTGGCTGTGCTGATTTGCGCAAACCGACTTTGCTCAAGGAGATGCAAGGAGAGGAAAAGGATGTTTAATATCGTTCTGGTCGAGCCGGAAATACCCCAGAATACCGGCAATATTGCCCGTACCTGTGCTGCTACCGGCGCTAGCCTGCACCTGGTTCATCCCCTGGGATTTTCCGTGGATGACCGTTCCTTGAAAAGGGCGGGCCTGGATTACTGGCACCTGCTGGATGTTCATCATTATGATAACCTGGAGCATTTCCTGGCTGTGCACGGGGGTAAAACCCTCTGGCTGGCTACCACCAAGGGCAGTGTCTGGCATACGGAAGTCAGCTATCGGCCGGGGGATTTTCTCCTCTTTGGCAAGGAAACCAAAGGGCTGCCGGCAGAATTGCTGGCAGCCCGTCCCCATCACCGCATTCGCCTGCCCATGCGGGAAGATGCCCGCAGTCTCAATCTTTCCAATGCGGTGGCGGTAGTAGTTTATGAAGCTTTGCGGCAAAACAATTTTGCCGGCTTAAAGTAATTAGCGTAACCAGCCCCAGCCCTGATAGATAAAGGTCAGGCTGATATAAATCAGGAAAAGACCGCAGATGCGGATAATCCAGGTATAAAGCCGCGGGCTCAGTAAACGCCGGCCATGGGTGAGAGCCAGAATTACCCCACCATACCAGACCAGGTCGGCAGCAATATGGCCGGTATAAAAAGCGCCTATCCCCCAGGGGCCTAGAGGCCGGCTGAGGGCTATATAGCTCATGCCGATGGTGGCCCACCAGAGCCAGAAATAAGGGCTGCTGGCGGAAGTTAAGGAGCCGGCCAGCCAGGGACTGAGTCTGACTCGGGCGCTGCTTTCCACCGTGGCGGCCAGTTCTGGATTAAGCTGGCTTTTCAGCATATCATAGCCCATCCAGGCCAGCACCAGGCCGCCGATAACGGCGATTATGCCTTTGACCAGTGTTTGTTCCAGCAGCTGGCCTACCCCCAGCAATAACCCTATTAACAGGGCCAGCTCCAGTAAAGCATGGCTGACCGGCAGGGCCAGGGCGGTACGCCAGCCCCGGCTCAGGCTTTCTTTGATTACCATGGTCAAGAGGGGACCGGGCATAATCGCTCCGGAAAAGCCGATCAGGAAGGAGGTTAGAAACAGTTCAGAGCTATTCATCGAATAATTCCTCCAGGTTAATGGCTAAATCGGGGAAAAGGCTGAAAGTAATGGTACCGCCAGTATAAACTTCTGGCTCACCATATTGGTAGTCCTCATTCAGCAGGTAACGGGTTAGCTTGCGGCTTTGAGGGTTGACAATCCAGTATTCTTTAACCTTAAACTGATGATAAAGGTGAAGTTTTTTCACATAATCCATGGCGGCATTGGAAGGGGATACTACTTCAATGATCAGATCCGGTGCACCTTCACAGCCGCGTTTGCTTAATTTGGCTGGGTCGCAGATTACCGTAAGGTCAGGCTGTACTACATCATATTCGGAAAGATAAACATCAAAGGGAGAAAGATAAACCTCACAGGGACCGCCCTTTTTAGTTAAGTAATTACCAAGATTTAAAAAGAGTTTACCAATAATCTTCTGATGCTGCCGCGAAGGAGCCGGAACCATGGCATAAAAACGGCCCCCGATCAGCTCCACCCGTGCCCCTTCATCCAGGTCCAGATAATCTTGAACAGTATATAGCTTTTCCTGTTGCTGATCCATTCCCATACCTGGTTCAAAAAACTTGATTATTTTTATTTTCAATCAAGTCGGCCCCCAGACCAGGCTTTCGCCTCCTTTCCGAATACTTGATTTGCCCCCGCGGGGCAAGGGCGACAGGGGACCTCGGCCCGGGAGTTCCACCCGGACGGGAGTACTGCACCGGTTTATGCTGATCTCCCGGTGGGAGTATAACTCCGCCTCCCGTGTCCTGTTAGGA
>NZ_BDLQ01000018.1:0-229 GCF_002049255.1 Carboxydocella sp. ULO1
TCGTAGATAAAACTTCCTTCGCTTTTGTCTAAATCGTCCGGCAGTGAGTCTAACATTCTTTGCAGGATAGTTTCAAAATTCTGGTCCGTGAGGTACTCCGGTAAATCAGCCATTCAACACCACCTCCATTCTCTCAGGTGGTCCTATAACTGGCACTGCAGTAAATGATACCTTTACCACATCACCTTCCCATTCAAAAGCATAGTCCGTAACTCTTTCCGTTCTTAGA
>NZ_BDLQ01000019.1:0-221 GCF_002049255.1 Carboxydocella sp. ULO1
AATCTATAGTACCGACTACGGTACAGAAATTGAGCAAGCTTTAAGCCAGAAGACAAGGAGAACTTTAGAAGCAGAGCTGGAACGGGCAATAACCGAATCACTGCTGGCTGTTCTAAGAACGGAAAGAGTTACGGACTATGCTTTTGAATGGGAAGGTGATGTGGTAAAGGTATCATTTACTGCAGTGCCAGTTATAGGACCACCTGAGAGAATGGAGGTGG
>NZ_BDLQ01000020.1:0-6931 GCF_002049255.1 Carboxydocella sp. ULO1
TAGCCTCTTATGTGGTTCCTGTTCGTCGGGCCGGAGGTTTGCCGCCGACTTCCTTCAGATTCCACCTCACGGTGGACACCCTTGTCTTAAGCTACGGCTACTGCTACCTTTGCCGTTCGGGACTTTCACCCTATAGACAACGCCCATGCCGGGCGCACATTAACAGCAGTCGTCTCTCTTGTTTTAGAGACGACTGCTGTTTTTTTTAGTGCAGGATCTCTCCTTCAGTTTCATGTAAGAACAAGGAAGTAAAACAAGTTACAACCATGAAAGCAGAAATAAAAGAAACAGTTGCCATAAAACTGGAATTTGCAGCCAACATTCCTCCAATAACGCTTGGAGCAATCGTATTAGCTACACGTTGCGCCATGGTACCCCACGAATAGCCAACACCGCGAATTTCAGTTGGATACAACTCGCCCATCCATGTATCCCATACTCCCCATGCTCCCAAGCTGAAGAACGAAACTACGAAATTCCATAGGTACATTTCTAATAATGTATCGGCAAATGCAAAACCAAAGCCACCGATAGCAGCCAACAATACAAAGGAAAACATCACTTTTTTGCGTCCTAATTTTCCTGTCAAATAAGATGATGCCATATATCCAGGGAACATAAAAACTGCGGAAATCGCCAAAAAGCTCAACCCTTGAGGCGCACTCAAGCCCTTTTTGGCAAGAAGTACCGGCATCCATGAATTGAGCCCCCAATACCCCCAAGAGAAGGTAAAATTAACAATTGATTGTAGTATAGTCGCAAGTAAATATTTACCTTTAAAAATCTCTATATACGCACCTGGTTTTACATTATCAACGATAAGTTCAACATCTTCAAGTTCAGCATCAATCTTTCCCTCGCTAAGCCTTTTTATTACTTCTTTTGCTTCCTTCTGCCGCCCGTTCCCTGCCAACCAATAAGGAGATTCAGGAACAAACATTAACACTACAAAAGCCCACAGTCCTGCGAGAGAGCTGACACCAAGAATCCAACGCCAGCCTAAATCCATAAATAAGTAAGTAATACCGATCGCAATCAGGTATCCAACGGGCCATCCAGAGGCAAGATACACAGTCGCTCTACCGCGGACTCTAACCGGCAATAATTCCTCAAAGTAGGGAAACGTAGTAACCAACAATCCTGAGAGGGCAAGACCAGAAATAAATCGTGTCCACCATAGCATTTCATAACTAACGGAAAATGCACTGATCAACGAAATAATTCCATATAAAATCAGACTGGAAACTATTGAGACCTTTCGACCAATTTTATCTACAACTTTACCCCAGAGCAAACTACCGGGTATCATACCAAGAAAGATTGAACCTATTAATTCACCAATCTGAATACCACTTAACTTAAATTCAGTTCCAATCGAACCACTGGCCAAGATGATAATCATCATCTCCCAAGCCTCAATGACGAAGGAAAAAAACAAGGCCATTCCCGCTTTCCAGTGCATGCTTGTGACTGGCATTCTTTGAAAATACTCTCCAACTTGTACAATCCTCTTACTTTCATTTACCTTTAATCCTTCAAACATAATTTTCCCTCCTTAAATTCACTTAAAAGCATATATTAGTTTTGTAAAAGGGGGTAAACAATGTAAAAGGGGGTAAACAATAAGAATTAGTCACCCAAGTCATTAGTCTAACTTCCCCGGCAGGTCTTGGCTTTAATTTTAACTACATTAGGTAAATGAACAAGAAGGGATAATAGTAAGGATTTATGCATTATGTTTTTCCAGAAGCGTTTGAAGGAAAGCAGACTATTGGCAGGATATACGAGGAACTTCACTCCACTGGATTTTTTGGTGGGTATTATGAACACTAATTGACAAATTCTAAATGTAATTTAAAGAGTTACGTACCTTTGTGTTCAATTAAAAGCATTGATTTATATTGGTTCCTGAGCCCCCGTCAAACCTTTTTCCAACGAGGGCTCAGGTCGCCAATTTGTTATTGTAACTTAGAGTTAATTTCTCATCTGCTGGCGTTTTAACTTAGTCGCTTCATAATCAATTGCAAGAGTTATCGGATCCAAAATAACGCCATATGATTCTTCAGCAGCCTTTATACTTACATACCCGCGAACAACATCCAAACGAACCTCTTCAGCCGGTCTGTCCAGCGGATTACCGTAACCACCACCTCCGCCAGTTTGATTGGAAAGCAAATCTCCTGCTTTTAATGGATGCCCTGTAGCCTTCTGGATAATCTTTTCTTCCGGTGTCCCAGGGTTGATAACTACACGATTTGTGGCACCAGCCTTGCCACCAAATAAACCCCAAGGTGGACATTCAGAACGTTCTTGTGTTGTTGTAAACTGCGCATCATGATCAAGAATACGGAAATCACGATAATGACCAAGACCGCCGCGATACCTTCCTGGCCCTCCGGAATCCTGACGAATTTCATACCGTTCAACTCTTAAAGGATATTTGGCTTCGACAATTTCAACAGGAACATTGCGAGTATCACCATCAGCAATAGCAATCATTACATTCTCACCGTCACGAAACTTGTTGGCACCCCAACCGCCACCTTGTGCCTCTACGTGTAAATACGGCGTCTTTGTCCTCGGATCAGTTCCGAAGATAAAGATTGCACTAACGTCACCGTAATGGGCTGCCGGTATTTTGTGTGGTATCGCTGGAGCCAGTGCCTTGAAAATTGTGTCTATTAGCGTGATAAGAACCAAACCATAAACAGCAGACGGTGCTGGGTGTTTGGCATTAAACATACAATTTTCCGGCACGACTAACTTCAATGGTACAAACGTTCCTTCATTGACAGGGCTAAGTGGACTTGTCACCGCTTTTAAAGCAATTCTCGCCCCAGACAACGTGGCTGCATAACCACAGTTTATCGGGCCAAGGCACTGTTCAGCGGAACCGGTTAAATCAATGGTCATCTCGTCCCCTTCTATTCGCACTGTTACTTTAACTTTAGGATTCTTGACCCCTACACCGTCATCATCCATAAATGCTTCGGCACTATAAACACCATCTGGTATAGCTGCAATAGCTGCACGAGTAGCTGCTTCCTCCATCCTGAACATTTCTTGTATAGCAGCACGAACAGTATCGAGCCCGTAGCGATTAACAATTTCCTGCATACGGCGCTCACCTGTATGACATGCAGCAATCTGCGCCCGCACATCACCCATAACGCTATCCGAAAAACGGACATTGTCGCGCAAAATTTGATAAACATCCCGATTCATAACGCCACCCTTCATCAGTTGGATAGAGCGAAGGCGTATACCCTCTTGATATATTTCCGTCGTATCTGTAGTCCACCCACCAGGGGAAACAGCACCAATATCCAACCAGTGGGCACGGCTTGCCGCAAACCCTACCAATGTCTTGCCATCTTCAAGAAAGATCGGACTACAGACCACCACATCGTTTAGGTGTGTGCCTACCGTATACGTGTCATTAATAAGATAGATGTCACCAGGAGACATGTTTTCCTTGCCAATATCCGTGATGATTTGTTTTACCGAAGGCGACAAATTTCCCAGAAATATTGGCAGACCAGCTGATTGAGAAATCATGTTCCCATTCTCATCAAACATACCAACACTAAAATCCAGAACCTCATAAATGATAGGATTATATGCTGTACGAGTAAGATTTATTTTCATTTCGTCTGAAGCTGCAACAAATCCATTACGAATTACTTCAACTGTAATTGGATCCACTTTAGTCGCCATCTTTTTACGCCTCCCTTCTTGTTATCAAAAGATTACCATTTTTGTCAACTAAACACTTGAAATTTGGTGTAATAAGTGTCGTACTTACTTTTTCCGCAACGATTGCAGGTCCATGTATAACATTTCCAGCCAAGAGCTTTTCTCTATCATAAACAGTACATTCTGTAAATCCTTCTTCTGGATTGAGACAAATCTTGGTGTTGCCAATTATTGCATCAGAAGCTGGTTCTTGCCCTCCATAAGTAATTTCCTCAAATTTAACTTCACCTAACACACCAAACGCAGCTAAACGTAAATTTATAATCTCTGTTGGTTCAACTTCGGAAGCATGACCGTAAGCCTGATCATGCAGGCGATCAAATTCCTTGCGAAGTCTATTCAATAATTCGGCAGTTATAGGACCGTTGGGAACTGGAACACGAACAGTATATTCCTGTCCAACATATCTCATTTCCACAGAACGTTCCATTCTAATAGGAGTTCCTTCATCTACCTCGCCAGCCAGTGTAGCTGCAGCTTCCCTTTCCATTTCTGCATACAATGATTCCAAATCAACCGGATCCGCATTTTCCAAACTAACAAGACGAGTACGTGCAAAATCATGACGGACCTCACTCAGTAACATACCCAATGCTGAAAATGCCCCCGGTGCGATCGGTACTATTACCGTCGGAATACCAAGCTCTTCTGCAATTTCGCATGCATGGATTGGTCCGGCTCCACCGAAAGCCATTAAAGCAAAGTCTTTCGGGTCAAGTCCGCGCTGTACTGTCACTGCACGAATAGCATAAGCCATATTATTATTAACAATTCGGATAATACCAGCTGCACCTGTTACCTCATTCAAACCTAATGGTTCCGTTACCCGTTTAATTGCATTTACTGCCGCTTCTCTATCAATCTCCATTGACCCACCAAGCAAATGGGTTGGAACTCTACCAAGTACCAAGTTTGCATCAGTTACAGTCGGTTCTACACCACCACGACCATAACAAGCTGGCCCCGGCTCAGCACCAGCAGATTGAGGTCCTACATTCAGTGCACCGGCGCGATCGAGGTAAGCTATCGATCCTCCTCCAGCGCCAACCGAATAAATGTCAACCATTGGCACCATTAATGGATGCCGTTCAATCTGCGATTCTGCAGTTACCCTAATCTTACCCTCATAAATCAAGCTCACATCAGTACTTGTACCACCCATATCAAAAGCTATTATATTTTTAAATCCAGCATCTTTACCTACAAAAGCAGCACTGACTGCACCACCTGCCGGACCCGACATAATGGTGTGTACCGGTTTTGCCTTCGCAGATTTGACAGACATAATGCCTCCGGAAGACTGGTTTACAAAAAATGGGTGTCTGTAGCCTAACTCAGACAATCCGTTTTCTATTCGATTCAAGTAGTTGCCAACCTTTTCAGCAATGTAAGCATTAATAACTGTTGTACTGGTCCTCTCATACTCACGCCATTCACGAGCTAATTGATGAGAAAGTGATACCTGAGCTTCCGGATACACTTCAGCTAAAATCTCTCCTATGGCAATTTCATGCACAGGATTGATATATGCGTGTAACAGGCAAACTGCAATTGCCGTAATTCCCTCCTTACGGAAAAACTCAGCTGCCTTAACTACATCTTCACGCTCTAGTGGAATTATTACATTACCCTGTGCATCAAGCCGTTCTCTAACCTCTAACCGATATTCCCTTGTTACTAATGGTTCAGGTTTTTTGTAGAATAAGTCATACATATCAATACGGTTAACACGTCCTATTTCATAAACGTCACGGAAACCTATAGTAGTAATAAGTCCAGTTTTTGCTCCCTTTTTTTCTAAAAAGCAGTTCAACCCAACTGTAGTTCCGTGAATAACCATAGACGTGTCCGAAAGATCCACATCAGCCAGTTTTAATCCAGTTTTAATCCCTTCCCACAGGTCGCGTGGAGTCGTTGCTGTTTTTTCTAGGCTCACACGTCCAGAGTCCTGATCATAAATAACAAAATCCGTAAACGTACCACCTATATCAATAGCAACACGGTATCTTGCCTTATCTGACATGATTTTTTCCTCCCTTTATAAAATAAGGATTTCTTCAATATTACTAACGTAAACTAACGATAATTAAATTAATTTATCTTAATCCCCCTCCTTTCGGTGAATTTTCATCCATCGCTTTGCTTTTCATGACATGTGTTAACTCCCAAAAACTTAATCCCCTCCTTATGTCATTTCCATTTATTAACTTATTCTTTTTCTCTATTTTCTGATTTATTTAAATTGTCGCAGATTAACTGAGTAATCTGTATATCTTTTGAAGACAAAAAAAAAAGCACTTATTGTCGGTTTAAAACAATGTGCTCTTTAATATCCTAGATATATGGAATTGTTTCAGAAGATTAATAGCCGACGCATTTTCAATGTCAAATGAAAGTTTAAGCGCTGTTCAGGATGCTCAAAAAGATCAAACCCCAGAATATCACGTACCTTATCTATTCTATACTTAACCGTATTGGGATGAACGAATAGACGTTTGGCTGCAGCTGAAAAACTTTCTTTTTCGTCTAAATATATTTCAAGCGTTTTGACTAAATCCGTATGATTTTCAGAGTCATATTGAAGCAATCGTTCTAAAAGTGCTAACGAAACACCCCCTATAATATCCTTGTTGACCTGCCCTAATATACCGTATACCCCCAATTCATGGTAAGCTGTTATGTGCCCGTAACCATAAACTTTATCCCCTATATCAATAGCTTGAATAGCTTCACGATAGCTCTTACATAAATCTAGGGGTGATGGATAAAATTCACCAATGCCTATCGATATTCTTATTCCGGTGAATTCTTGCAAAATGATATCCCTTAGAGCAGCAGCTGTACTTTTTGCCTTCTCCCTTGCTTGGTCACGCTCTGGCAATTTTTCAAAATGAACAAATATTAATAATTTATTCCCCCTTAAAACAATTAAGCTTCTAGGACAGTATTGATCAATAACAGGCCTAAGGTATCCTTTAATCTGGTTCTCAAGTTTACGCATCACGTTTTGATTTCCTTTGGCATCGAGGAACTGATCTGTCAATTCAAAGTGAATAGCTATAAGCCAGTAGCGTTGCATTAATTTTATGAATGGTAGTCAACTATGTTTTGGTCATTACGCATTATGGTATATATGACATTTATGTAATTATATGTAATTAAGGACTCCTGTTCT
>NZ_BDLQ01000021.1:0-36841 GCF_002049255.1 Carboxydocella sp. ULO1
ATTTAAAATAAGAAATCGCATCTGATCAATGAATGTAACCAACAAGGCCAATATCAAAGGTAACAAAATATTTCTTCTTTTTAATAACAAAAAAAATAGAAAAAAAAGAATAAAATTAAACACTAAATTTACAAAGAACATCCAAACTCACCATCACAATACTATTATATTTTTATTTTATGGTACAGAAAATAAGATCAGAAACTAAAAAAGGAGTGATTCTAATGCCTAAATTTGTAGAACAGTTATTGCCTAAATCCACACTAGATCAGTTCAAGTATGAAATTGCGAAAGAAATAGGTATCTTACCTAAAATTGAAAATGGTTACTGGGGTGATGTTACCGCTGAAGAATGTGGTAAAGTTGGTGGTGAAATTGGAGGAAAGATGGTAAAAGCAATGATTAAAAGAGCCGAGACCATGCTTATAAATAAATATAATATTTAATTTCTGGGCAGTTTTATTTTAAAGGTAGTACCTATTCCTCTTTCGCTGTCTACCCAAATTTCTCCTTGATGTTCTTTTATAATTTGAGCTGATATACTCAGTCCTAATCCTGTTCCAGTTTCTTTAGTCGTATAAAATGGTTTAAAAATATTTTTTATTGTTTCTCTATCTATTCCACAACCATTGTCTTTAACGGACATTAGAAGATAGTTCCCATCTTCCTGTAAAATAATTGTTATCTTGCCATTGCAATTGATTGCTTCAATGGAATTTCTTATTAAGTTAATAAACACCTGCTTAATTTTCTCGGGTTGTCCATACAATAATGAATTCTTTAACTCACTCCTTTTTTCAATTTTAATATTTTTGTCATGGACTAAACTAGACATAATAAATATTATATCATCAATAAGCTGATTAATATCAAAAAATTTTCGTGTATTTTTTTTTGTTGAAAAAGATAAAAATTCATGAATTAACTTGTTCATACGATCCAGTTCGTCCAGGATAATTCGCAGGTGTTCTTTTTCATGAAAGTCTTGTTCCCGGTTCTGTAGTAATTGAATGAAACCTCGTACAGAGGTTAATGGGTTTTTGATTTCATGGGCCAAGCTGGCAGACATCTGCTCCATTAATGCATATCTTTCCGATTTCAACCAATCCTGAGTTACTTTGTATTTATAGTTTTTTTCGCTCACTTCAAGATTTTGTTCAGCTACTTCTAATAATCCTTGTCCCTCGTTATGATCTTTAGGATAAACAGCATAACCAGCTAGAACATACAGGTTATCATGTTGTGAATACCCACTAAATTTCCATTTTCTTGTATTTACATTTTCCTGCAACTTTTTTTCAAATCTTTCTTTTATCTCGTGGGCTTGTTCCAAATCAGAATTGGTTAATAAAACTGCAAAAACATCATCTTTCAAACGCGCAACAGTATCAAAATTTCTGATGGTTTGTCTTAAAATTTCAGCAATCCTAGTTAGATTCCATTCCAGACAACCATTTCTAACACCCGATTCCAGTTTGTTTAAATTAACTATTTTATATACTGCAACAGTAAATTTTTTATTCTCTCTTTTAGCACGCGATATTTCCTCATCCAATTTCATTAAAAAATATTTCCCATTTATTAAATGCGTTAATGGATCAATAATAGCTAATCGTTTTAAACGCTCCTGTAGTTTAATCTGATTCTGTAATACCTGATTATAATTTAAGGCAGCAATACTATTAATTAAAACAACAAGGATATGTATTAATAAAATTAAACAAAGAGAGAATATATCTAAAGACTTATAATAATTAATGATTTCTATTATTATACCCGCTGTTGATAATATTATCAAATAAATAGCCAGGGTACTTTTATTTTCACACAAAAGAAAATAAACAGGTAATGCGAACATTTCCCAAATTAATATATGTAATATTGGATTAATTGTAATATAATGGCTGATAAATAATATTATAACCGGCAATAAATATACGGCAGTTTTTATTAACTTAATAATTTGATTATAGAACAAGCTAATATCACCTCCCCAAAAAACTTGTATTTTATTTTCTACAAACTCTAATTCAATCCTTTGATGAAAAAGATAAAAAAAAGACTATTTTTGTCGAAAACGACAAAAATAGTCTTTACTTATTTTTAAGCCACGGCCTTAGTTTTAAATAATAGTCAACTCCAGACCAAATTGTCATTATCACTGCCAAACCCATAAAAACCGAAGCAAAAGGGAAATTAATCAAATAGGCACTAATCGCAACTATTTGCATGATAGTTTTTAACTTACCTAATATGCTTGCGCTTACAACAACACCTTCTGCAGCAACAATAGACCGTAACCCTGTAATGGCAAACTCACGTCCTATAATAATTATTGCAACCCAGGCTGGAATTTCCCGCAGCTCAACAAGGGAAACTAGAGCCGCTGAAATCAGTAATTTATCAGCTAAAGGATCCAGAAATTTACCTAGTCGTGTAATCTGTTTTCGAGAACGGGCAATATAACCATCAAGTCCATCAGTTGATGCTGCCAGAAGAAAAACTGCAAAGGCAATCCACTTTCCGTAAGGCAATTTGCTTACGAGTATTATCATAAATATTGGTACTAAAAAGATCCGGATCAATGTTAATTTATTAGCTAGATTCATGCACAATCTCCCCTAACAAATCATACTCGTAAGCTTCAGTAATCCTTATATTAACAAAATTACCTGAGGCTAAACTCTGATTTGATGAGAAAAAGATTTTGCCATCCACTTCGGGAGCCTCATACTGGCTCCGACCAAAATATAATCCTTCAGAAGTTGTCCCTTCAACTAAAACTAAAAAGGTTTTCCCTACTCGTTGCTGGTTTTTGGCATAGGATATTTCTTGTTGTACCTGCATAGCTCTTTCCCAACGTTGTTTTTTAAGGTTTTCAGGCACTTGGTTCTCCATATTGTAAGCAACGGTTCCGTCTTCCCGGGAATAAGTAAAAATTCCAACCCGGTCAAATTGCATTTCTTGCATGAACTCCAATAACTCATTAAAGTCATCTTCGGTTTCGCCAGGCAAACCTACTATAAAACTGGTACGCAAAACTATATCTGGTATCTCAGTCCGCAGCTTATAAACTAAATCTTTTATGAACTGTTTATTACCTTTTCGGTTCATAGTGGTTAAAATTTTATCACTACAATGTTGTAAAGGAATATCAAGGTAATGACAGACTTTCGGCAAATTCTTAATGGTTTTGATTAATTCATCGGAAAAAAATATAGGATAGCTGTATAATACTCTAATCCAATTTATATTGTTATTATTATTGATTTCTTGTAATAAATCAACTAACTCTGGCTTACCATACAGGTCAAGACCATAACTGGTAGTATCTTGCGCTATTAATAGGATTTCCTTTACTCCCCGTTCTCCTAATAAATTAATTTCATTTAAAATATCTTCTTTCTTACGACTGCGAAACGCTCCTCTGATTACCGGGATTGTACAATAATGGCAGCGGTTATTACAACCCTCTGCTACTTTTACATACGCATAAAAATTAGGGGTTGTTAAGATACGTGGTTTAGACGAGTCATAAAGGTAATCATCTTTTTTATTAACTTCGGCGATTTTTTTACCAGCCAGTATCTGTTCAACTACATCACCGATTTTATCGATTTCATTAGTACCCAGAAAACCATCTACTTCAGGAAGTTCTTTTTCTAATTCATCATGATATTTCTTACTCAAACACCCAGTAACCACAAGAGCCTGACATTTACCCTTTTCTTTATATTGTGCCATTTCAAGAATAGTTTCTATAGATTCCTCTTTTGCAGACTGAATAAAGCCACAGGTGTTTATAATCAACACATCAGCTTCCTCGGCATTATCGGTTATAGTATATCCTTTATTAAACAAATGTCCCAACATTACTTCTGAATCAACCCGGTTTTTTGCGCATCCCAAAGATACAAGTCCTACTCTAACCATTTTTCTACTCCTTCCGTGAGCAAAAAAAGAAATGTCATTACTGACATTTCTTGCAGTAACCATAAAACTTAAGCTGATGATCTGTTATTTTGAACTGAGTTGCCTCAGCTATTGCTTTCTCCAGGGAATCCAGTAAATCATCAGCAAACTCCAATACTTCTCCACAGGATAAACAAATTAAATGATGATGATGATGTTCATCTTGTTCACTAAATTCATATCTACTTCTCCCATCACCAAAATTCATTTTTTGTAAAACACCTAAATCCGCCAGTAAATCTAGTGTACGATATACAGTTGCCATTCCAATTTCAGGATGTTTGGATTTGACCAAACTGTAGATATCCTCGGCCGATAAATGTCTTTCACCATGCTCAAGAAAGGTTTCCATGATAATCCTACGCTGGGGTGTTAATTTATAATCTTTCTCTGCTAAAAGCTGGCAAATCTCTTCAATAGTTTTAGACACAATCCCACCACCATCATGTCTATCTTAATAAATTATATTAACTTCGCTGTTGAATGTCAATCTTCGGAGGCTTAGCGGGAATCAAACAGCCTGGGCCGTTGCCAATCAATTCACTATGCCCTGTCTTAATCAAAGCCTCTTTTACCAGATGATAATTTTGTGGTAACCAGTACTGAGTTAAAGCTCTTTGTAAAGCTTTATCATGCATACTTTTCGGAACATACACCTTTTTGCCTGTTAGAGGGTTAATGCCGGTATAATACATAGTCGTAGATAAACTGCCAGGGGTAGGAATAAAATCCTGCACCTGTTCTACCTTCATTTTATTTTTCTTTAAATATACCGCTAATTTTACCGCATCTTCCAGTGTACTACCCGGATGGGAAGACATTAAGTAGGGTACCAGATACTGTTTAAGTCCTAACCTTCTATTAGTTAGCTCATAAAGCTGTTTAAACTCTTCGAATTGTTCTATTGCTGGTTTCCCCATACAGTAAAGGACAACCTTTGAAATGTGCTCAGGTGCCACTTTCAACTGCCCACTAATGTGATGTTTACATAATTCCTCAACTATTTTCTCCTTTTCTCTATCTGCCAGTAAATAATCATATCTAATACCAGATCGAACAAAGACTTTTTTTATCCCTTTTAGGTTACGTACACTTCGTAATATTTCCAGAAATTTATCATGTCTGGGTTTTAAATGTTCACAGGGTTCAGGAAATAAACACTGTCTGTTTTTACACGCTCCGGCCACTGCCTGTTTAGAACAGGCAGGTCCTAAAAAATTAGCAGTTGGTCCACCAATATCATGAATATAGCCTTTAAACTCTGGCTGGTTAACTAATTTTTTTGCTTCCTCTACAATTGATTCTTTGCTTCTGCTTTGAACGATTCGCCCTTGATGCATTGTTAAAGCGCAAAAGTTGCAACCGCCATAGCAACCACGATTAGCAGTTATGGAAAATATCACCTCGGAAAGAGCCGGCACTCCTCCATCCTTGTCATAGATTGGATGCCATTTTCTTTGAAAAGGCAATTCATAAATCTGATCAAATTCAGTTTCCTTAAGGGGAAAAGCTGGCGGATTTTGAACTAGAAATCCCTTGTCTCGATAAGGTTGAATTAAAATTTTACCCCAAAAAGGATCCTGTTCAAGATATTGTTTTCGAAATGCTTCAGCATATACCAGCTTATCCCGACAAATACTCTCATAATCAGGCAAAAATATCACATTCTTTGGATCTAAAGTACCAATTTCTTCTTTTGAAGCAACATAACATAAACCACGAATATTTTTATAATTACCCTTACTACCTTTCTTTAATTCTAATGCTAGCTCTACAATACTTTTTTCCGCCATCCCGTATAACAACAGATCAGCTCCTGAAAGGATTAAAAAAGAAGGTAAAATTTTGTCCTGCCAGAAGTCATAGTGGGCAAAACGCCGCAGACTTGCTTCAATGCCGCCAAGAATCACCTTTTTATCCGGAAAAATTTCTTTAATAACCTGGGTATAAACTAGAGTCGGATAATCAGGTCTTAATCCCATTTTCCCGCCAGGGGAATAGGCATCTCTTTTTCTTCTTTTTTTGGCCGCTGTATAATGATTTACCATGGAGTCCAAATTACCGGCTGTTACCAGGAAGCCAAAACGAGGTGCTCCTAACTTTTTAAAATCATCCTTTTTCTTCCAGTTGGGTTGGGCGATAATCCCTACTTTAAAGCCATTTTCAATTAATACTCTGCTAATAATAGCAGAGCCAAAACTGGGATGGTCAACATAGGCATCACCTGTGATCAGAATAAAGTCAAGATAATGCCAGCCTAAATTACTCATTTCCTCTTTTGACATCGGTACAAACTCTGGTTGTTGCATCTTTTTCACAAACTCCTCTACAACTGACGATAGTTTTTATCATTAGCTATTATATCACAAACAAGGGACCCTTAATGGGGTCCCTTGCCGAGAATTTTATTGATTTCTTCAACAACCAGTTCAACCAGGCGTGGTAAATTATCAGCTATTGGAGGGGTTAGCTCCATACCCCAGGAAATAGTTCCTGGCTGCATCCCAAAAATAGTTGTATCCGGGCAATCTCCCTAATAGCTGCGCAACCCTTAATACATCATACAAACCCAATTGATGAAAGGATAGCTGGTATTCCAGGGGGTATACATCTACCTGGTCTGGCTTGAATTTAAAAATTGCCCCTGGTTCCGTTCTGGCATTAACAGCATCGATAACTATTAAATAATCCTTCTCTTTCAACAGAGGTAAAAGGGCTAACCCAGCAGTCCCACCGGCAATTACCTCTACTTCTTCTGGCAAATTCATTTTTTCCAGCATTCTGGCAGCATGAATCCCTAAACCTTCATCTTGTAGGATTTCATTACCGATGCCCAGAACTAATACCTGCAACTTTTTCTTGTCCCGCATGTTCTTTACCTTCTTCTATACCAAATAGCATCAATTTTACCTGTTCAGGTGTTTCTGTTGAGGCCATATATACATGGATAATGGTGAAAGCGATGATAATCCACATCACCAGGTAATGGGTCATCCGTAAAGCATGTAATCCTCCTAGAGTAGTAACCACAGAGGAAAAGAGTTCTGGCCGATAAAGGGCAAAACCAGTTACTGCCTGGAACAGGATTATTACCACAATCCCCAGGTAGGAGAGTTTTTGCAGAGCATTATACTTCCCGCTTTTTTGGGGATGGGGCCCAATGAAAGCATAATACTTTACTACTTCCCATAAAGCCTTAATATCCTTAATGCCAAAGGAAAACTGGCCAGCATCAGCATATCTGCCTAAAAAAGCATAAATTATTCTGCCCAAGAGGTTGAAAAACAGCACATACATGAAAATGAAATGTAACAACCTGGCCTCAAACATATAACCAGGAGCAAAAGGTCGGTGAATATAAAAACCAGTCAATATTAGCACAGCCATTGAAACAAGATTGATCCAATGATAAACCCTGGTAGTGCGCGGGTGGTCGGCCGAATGAGCCATTCTCTACACCCCCTATAATACTCGATACTTGAGAATTTCATTAGTTTCAGGTTCAATTAAGTGAATAGCACATGAGAGACACGGGTCAAAGGAACGTACTACCCGTACTACATTAATGGGGTTCTTCGGATCAGGCACTGGAACACCAATTAATGCCTCTTCAACCGGTCCCCGTTTCTTTTTGTCATCCCGGGGTGAGAAGTTCCAGGTTGAAGGCACTACCAGCTGATAGTTTTCAATTTTTTGATCTTTAATATTGACCCAGTGACCAAGCGCACCGCGCGGAGCTTCATTTAAACCAGCACCTTTTCCTTCTTTGGGTGGCTGCCATTTTGTATTGTCATGAATCTTTATATCGCCTTTGCCAATAAGTTCGTACATTTTGTCTACCCATACCAGCAGCTGTTTTGCCAACAGGACAGCCTCCACAGCACGGGCAGCATGGCGAGCCACAGCCCCCGGCTTAATATTGTATTTCTTAATTACATCCATCAGTACCTGAGGCTTATTAATCAACATTCTGGCAAGAGGTCCTACTTCCATTGCATAGGCCTCATACCGCGGCGCCTTAACAAAAGAGTAAGCGTTTTCCTTGTCCGGGTTTACTTTAGTTTCGCCTTCACTTGGATGTTTAGCTTCACCATTGTACCAGGAATAGGTAATTTCTTCGGTTATTTTATCCGGAGTAAATTCTAATACCTGGTCAATATTTCCATTAACAATTACACCGGGCTTAAAGAACAAATTCTTTTTCTCGACATCATCATGGAAACCACCATAAGCCATGAAGTTACCATAACCGCCTCCAATACCAGCCTGTGCCAGCGGCAGTAGAGGCCCTGTACCAAAGATCAGCACATCCTTCAGATAGACATTTTCCAGGAAATCAATTTGTTCCAGTAACAAGCTACGATAATTGTTCAGTGTTTCTACTGATGGGAAATTGGTAAATCCACCTACTACCATGGCAGAGTTGTGAGGAATCTTTCCGCCCAGTAAAGCTGCCATACGCTTGGCCTTAGCCTGCATATCCAGAGCAAATAGATAGTGATAAACAGCAGTTGTTACCAGCTCAGGATCCTTTACAGAAAACTCATCAGGCTGATATCTGGGTACCAGCGGATGAGCATCACCAGCCTGCACCAGGGCAACAATTTTGTCTTTCACAGCGTTAAGCTTGGGATCATTTCCTTTATACTGGGCAACAGCAGTAACATCAATGTAATCCAAAGCACTTAAGTGATAGAAATGCAGCGGATGGTCGTGCAACCAGATTGCCCCCATCATCAGGTTACGCATCAAAACTCCTGCTTCGGGAACAGTGGCGCCAAAGGCCTCATCTAATGCCAATGCAGAAGCCCAACCATGAGAACCAGTACAGACACCGCAAACCCTGTCTGTTACATATACTGCATCCCGTGGGTCTTTACCCTGCAACAGCACTTCAAAGCCACGGAACATTGTACCAGCAGACCAGGCATCTTTAACAACACCATTTTCAACTTCTACTGTTATACTCAAATGACCTTCTATTCTAGTAACGGGATCAATCACAATTTTTTCAGCCATGGATTATTACCCCCTTATTCTTCTTTCTTGGTAAGTTTGCTTCCTGCAAAATGGACAGCTGCAGCAACAGCAGCAGCACCACCGATTACTTTTCCGATGGTATCAACATTAGTTGCTCCAATACCAGGCAGTTCCTTCTGAATAATTTCCTGTTTGTCATATAAGGGAGTAAATTTATGATAAAACTCTGGTTGTGAACAACCAGCGCAGGGAGAACCTGCATTAATACAGAAGTTGGCACCATCATTCCACCAGACCTGAGCACAGTTGGTATAGGTTTTTGGTCCCTTGCACCCCATCAGTAACAAACAATAATCCTTTTGTTTCGGATCATTCCAGTCGGTAACAAACTCGCCATTTTCAAAATGACCACGGCGCGGACAATTGTCATGTAAGAGGTTACTGTAGAATAGTTTTGGGCGTCTGTAGGCATCCAGTTCCGGAGCAGACTTGTAAGTAAGGTAATAAATAATCGTTGCCAGCAGTACTGATGGTTTCACTGGGCAATGTGGCAAGTTGATCACCTTTTGCTTGGTTTGTTCATCAACCACATCTGCCACACCTTTTGCTCCCGTTGGTCCAGCAGCTGGAATACCACCGTAGGCAGAACAAGCTCCAGCAGCCAGAACAACACTAGCATTTTGCGCTGCTTTAATCAGTGTTTCACGCCATGGTTTTCCAGCAACATAACAAAACTTATCATTTTCAGTTGGTACAGAGCCTTCAACAACTAATACATAGCCACCCTCTTTAATGGTTTCTTCCAGAACTTCTTCGGCAATGGTCCCGGAAGAACCCATTACCGTTTCGTGGTAGCGCAAAGAAATCATATCCAGTACAACTTCAGCTGCACTGGGTTTAATGGTAGCCAAAAAAGATTCACTGCATCCAGCACAATCCTGCCCTTCCAGCCAGATTACTGCTGGTTTTTTGGCAGCGCTCTCAACTGCAGCTGCCACCTGTGGTGCAGCCCCCTCCCCCAGGCCGATGGCCGCCGCAGTGGTAGCGCATAGTTTTACAAAGTCTCTTCGAGAGATCCCTCGGGAAATCAATCTTTCCAGCAAATCCATATACTTGCACCTCCTGGTTGATTTTATTGAGCTAGTAATGACTGGGCCTCAGAACTTAGCAACACCTTGCTGTCAATAACCTCAACTGGGATATTACCGATCTCCTGCCAGGCCGTATTTTCCCAGGACCAGCTTTTCTGGCATAAAGGACAAAAAAATTCCTGGTACTCCCGCCGCAGCATTAGTGGAAACCGGTCATGTGGACAAATTGAGTAAGTCAGAGCAAAACTATGGTTCCAAGCCCATAAAAAATAAGTATTATTTCGATAAAAGATTTTTTTAGGTGTTGATGATACATCTTCTAGACCGCAGAGAACTACCCCCTCGTTAACCTCTAGCCCTAACGTAGAAGCTTTTTTTATCAACTCGTCACCAACTTCCACAGCTTTTTCCATTGATTTTTTGATGAACCAGTTGAAGAATTCTGCTCTGGTTAACTTTTTCTCTGCCGTCATAGAAACATCACCCCAGTCATTTGCCCATAATTTCGACAATAATAAGAAAATTCCTTCTAAACCTTAATAATCCCCATAAGTACTTATGTAAAAAAAATAGACACAACTATGAGTTGTGCCTAATTTTCTTTCAGTTTTTTTTACTGTGGATATAATGTTTTTTTAATAACTTCACCTTTCTTGCCCATTGTACCAAGATCCTGGCCGTTAACTTTTAATTTAACTGCTGCAGCATTACCCACCCATAATTTAATCATTTTATCACTTTCAAATGATAATTTCTGCCCTTTACCTGCTATTCCCTGCCAGACAATCCCTTTTTCCGTTTCAATCTGCAACCAGGATGTCTCTTGAACAATCTCTACTGTTATCGCAATTTTTTTCTTTTCAACGGTCGGTGGAGGCTGCGTTGTTTCTGACGGTTTTTCTTGCGGTTGCTGGGGTTGTTGTACTGGTAATTGCTGTTTAGGGCTTTCTGACTTTTTTTCAGCTATTTGAGGATGTTTTTGACTAATATTTATGTTTTGCGGTTTGTTATAAATATAAAAGACTAAAATTACCGCCAGGACTCCTACAGCTACTACAAATAACTTGCTAAAAATTTTTTTCTCTTTTTTCCTCTCCGCTTTGATATTGGCTCTGTGAACTTTTATTACCTCTTCTTCCCCTATTTTAACATTCTGAAAACGCTGGGTTTTGTAACGCAAAAGAATCTCATCGGGGTCTAAACCAAGATAAGTTGCATAATTACGTAAAAATCCTTTAACATAAGCCTCACCAGGAATCTTGTCCCATTCTTCTTTTTCAAGAGCCTCTAAATAACGCCAGCGCATATTAGTTTCTTCTTCTACTTTTTGTAAGGTTAAATTCATACGCTCCCGAGCTTGTCTGAGTTCTTCACCAATTCCGCCCAACACTTATCCCTCCGTTAACTTAAATCAAAGGCATTAATACTAAGTGCGATATCTTCATAATTTATTTCTTCCGTAGGAGTTGCTCTTAGTTCTACTAAATAAGCAAAATCTGACCATGTTAAAAGTCCATGATTGACTAAAAAATCAGGATGTTCAACTACACAAGTGTAATTTCTCACTAATTCTAAAACTAATTCTTTATGCTTATAGCCACCTCTTGTATAGGTGATAATACCATCAATTAAGTAAATATGCTCATTATCAATATTTCCCAGCGATTCCCGGATAGTTTGCCGTAACAGTGAAGACGATACCAGCGTCCAGCGTTTATTGGCATAAACACAAGCAGCAATAGCCGATTCTGTTTTCCCGACTCTGGGTTTTCCCCGTAAACCAATTAATATTGGTGATTGTTTTTCGATTATCTCGCCAAGAAAATCTATCATTACTCCAATATCATTACGAGTAAATTGATAAGTGGCCGGTTCAGATTTTACAGGCTGGATTTTTTGACCATGCTTCACAGCAAGATAATCCAAAAACAGTGGCTTTCTCCAGGCCAGCACTTGAATTGAAGGAATGCGTGCAGCCGCTTGAAAAAAAGCTTCCAGAGCCTGGTCCTCTCCTTCCAGGAGAAAACATCTCCAGTTACCACTGACACCACTAACTTGTAATATATTTATTTTATATAAACCTATTAAAGTAGCAATATCTCCTAACAGTCCTGGGCGATTATCTAAATTCAAATACTCAAAATACTTTTTAGACATGAGCTATTCTCCTAAAGTATTTCTCTAATTCCTCTACACACTCATTGATATTGTCACTGGATATACATACATCAAATTCAGGATCAGGATGATTGGGGAATCCATAGACCTGATCATAATATTCTTCAATTAATATTCTTGCGAATTCATCTAAGTTACCTTCAAGTAACATTTCCAAAAGAGTTTTTACTTTTTCATTGCCAAGGCGTTGTCTTAATCTATATACAGCTGCAGATAATTCCATTCTCTGTTCAGGGTCATTCCAGTAATTTTTTAAGTATGTTTCTACAATTCTTTGGGTTCTGGTTTCTATGCTAGCGTAAATTAACACTTTGTGTCCAGTCTGCATAGTGGTGAAAAATTTTTCCGGTAATAATAAACGGCCAATCCGTTTGCTCTCCCCTTCTACAATAAAGAAGTTATGGGATTGTTCCACTTTCATTAAGTGTTGAAACAATAGGCCTTCAAAGTTTTTCTGGGTTGGTTGTTCTCCTAGACCGATGGCACCAAATACCGAGCCCCGGTTATTGGCTAGTTTTTCCAAATCAATAGCCGGCAGATTTTTTTCTATTAATAATTTATTAATTATTTCAGTTTTGCCTGTGCCCGTATTTCCATAAAGCACAATTGCCCCAGGTAAATCTGCACTGCTAAAATATCTGTGGACTAAGCGACGGAATGCTTTATATCCACCAATCAAACGCAAACAATTTATGTCCATAAAATTCAAGATATAAGCAAAGAACTTTGACCTATGACCTCCACGCCAGCAAAAAATTACAGGAATTTTATCGCCTGCTTTTTCCTTTACCTCTTTTACCAGCGAATAAATTTTGGGTCCAGCGATTTCCAAACCCCGCAATTTAGCTTGTTCAGGGGAAATTTGTTTGTAAATAGTACCAATTTCAGCTCTTTCTTCATCATTAAAAAGTGGTATATTGATAGCACCAGGTATGGTTGCTTCTTGAAACTCTTTCGGTGCCCTTATATCTACAAAAATAGCATTAGTTAGTTTAAGTGCCTCTGCTATTTCTATTTCCTTAACCATTTACAGTTCTCCTTCTATATACTTTTCCAAATTAAGTGTATCATGCAAATACGCTATCTGCAAGTAAAAAGGGAGCAGGATTAAAATTCTCCCCTCCCATCAGCAAAATAGTCATCCGTAACATAATAATTTTCATCAATTTCCCTTCTGACGAAGTTTTGCTTTCTTACGGCACGTATTCTAATCCGTTTAATGTTTTTATGCATCGCGATCCCTCCCGGAATATTGTCTCCTGATTTTTTTCACTCTATAACGGGAGGGATAATTATGAAAACCCATAAAACTGTATATTTGCTGGGCTCAGGATTTTCTAAAGCAGCCGGAGCCCCACTGGGTCGTGAGTTAATGGAGAAGATCTTTGACCAACACGATAAACCTAACATTAATAAAATGAAACACTGGATCTATAAACACATTTTCCCCACGAAAAAAGATTGGATTAGCAATTGTGAAATAGATGAATTAATTAGCCGACTTACTCTCCACTGTTATTATAACAATCAATGCCAACATACTTCGGAAATATTAAATGTAATCATCAAGGAACTGGCCAACTCCGTGAATTGTCAACTGGATAAAGCTGATTTTGCAATCTACCGGAATTTCATTGAGCGTCTCAAACCGCGAGACACAGTGATCACATTAAATTATGATACCATTTTGGAACGAAGCGGAATCAAAGGCAAGACAAGAAATTTGCTAAAGTTACATGGGAGTATCAGCTGGTCGTGGTGTAGCAGATGTAAGTATTATACTTTTCATAGCTCTTGGCAAACAGGAATGATTTGCCCTAAATGCCACTATCCCTTATTGCCTTTGATAGTCCCTCCACAAATTACAATCGCTGAACATTATAGCCCCTTAATTCCCTTTTATAATTATGCCATAAATGCTATTAAAAAATCAGACCGCATTGTTATCATAGGCTATTCCCTTCCTGCAACCGACTATGATATAAAAATGTTGTTGTTGCTTGGGATAAAGCAAAATCCCCGCAAAATTCCCATTTATATTATTAACGGACCTCACTGTGATATAAAAAATTATGAAATCCTCCGCAGGCACCTCATAAAAATAAAAATGACTGCAGAGGATTGGTTAAAATTACAATGAGGACAATAATAATGCTATAATTGTCTTGCCATCGATAATTTCTTTTCGCTTAATCATGTTTAAAGCTTCTTCAGGCGTAAAATAAAGTACATCTATTTCCTCACCTTCATCTAACTCCTGATCTGCTTGATCTTTCAGCTTACATGAAAAAACATACATTTTCTCGTCAGTAATTCCGGGACTGGGGAAATAAGAGGTTAATAACACCCAGTCACTACCAGTCCAGCCCGTTTCCTCCTTCAATTCTCGCTGAGCAGCCAGGAGAGGGTCTTCGCCTTTTTCGATTCCACCAGCAGGCAGTTCTAACAAAATTTTATCAATAGCCGGCCTTCTTTGCTGAACAAATGCGATTTTATTATCCGCTCGTTTAGCCAGTATCACTACGGCATCTTTACTGTGCAACCAGGAGAAGATTATCTTCTTCCCTCTTACAACCTCTTCCCTGGACCAAATTTCTTTAGCCACAAACAACACTCCTAAGCACTTTTTTCGATCTTTTTTAGGCTTCCATCCTGCTCAATCCCAAATGCTACAATTTTACCGCTTTTTTCTACTAACTCACAAAAACACGCACGGCAAAACCACAGATTCTGTCGAAGTATACCAATATCTCTGCTCTGGCAGATAGGACAGATAATTAATGTTTCCTTTTTATTTTTATTCATCTCGATTTATCCCTCCAAAAATCAAAATCAAACGCAATAGCTCCAGAACAGCCGTTACAGCTGCAGCCACATAAGTTAGGGCAGCAGCTCGCAAAACAGCACTTACTGCCGGCGATTCACTGCGAGTTATTAGACCAGTACTGCTTAGCAAATTTACAGCTCTTGAACTAGCATTAAACTCTACTGGTAAAGTAATGACCTGGAAAAGCACAGTAAAGGAAAACACAAGTATACCCAACTCAATCAGGTTGGCAGCGTGGAAGAAGAAGCCCAGGAGCAACAGGGGCCAGGACAGAAATGACCCGATATTTACGAGGGGAAAAATCCTGTGTCTGGCAACTAAGGCCCAGTATCCCTCACTATGCTGCACGGCATGCCCTACTTCATGAGCTGCAACAGCCAGACTTGCTATCGAGTTACCGTAATATATGTCAGGTGACAATCTTACAACTTTATGGATTGGATCGTAATGGTCCCCTAGAAAACCTTCCGTGATCTGAACAGGTATATGGGATAAACCCATTTTGTCCAGTAAAATACGAGCCACCACAGCTCCTGTTAAACCTTGCGAGTTTAGTTTGTTCTTATACTGTGAAAAAGTCGTTGTAACTTTCAATTGTGCATACAATGCCAGCAGAATTGCAGGTAATAACAGCCAATCATAGGGTGTCCAAAAAATCATATAACAAATCACTCCTTTTAAATTTATTTATTATGAATAATAACAGAAAAAGACCAACATTATCCAGTAATCACCGGATTAATGCAGGTCTTGCTTGACATACGTCTTACAAGGCCGGGCTCGTGCCGTATTGACGACCTTGTAAAGCTAACGCTTTGCGTTAGCCAGCTACTCCCCTGTTAATATTATGGTTTTTTACCTAATATATTTATAGCAAAGTATCGAATTTTTGTCAATATCAGATTTTGGTTTTTTCTATTGGAATAACTTTATAACCTTTAATAGCTATTTGATTTAACAGTTCGTCCAGCCCTTGATCTACATCCGCCGAGACCCCATGCAAAAGAATGATAGCACCTGGATGTATCTGCGCCATAACCTGTTTGATAACGGCCTGACTACCACCTGGCATTGGTTTCCAATCAGGAATGGCGACACTCCACAATACCGTCGTATAGCCCATTTTTTGTAATTGATCCAGCACTTGCTCACTATATTCTCCCTTTGGAGGTCGTAAATAGCGATAAATGGCTTTCTGTCCTGTGACCCGTTCAATTTCCAGTTGTAAAGGTTCAACTTCTTCTTTTAACTTTTTTCGATTCAGTTGGGGTAAACTTGGGTGGTTAATGGTATGGTTGCCAACAATGTGGCCATTGGCCACCATCTTTTGGGCCAAATCATGATTGTTCTTTAACCAATGCCCTGTAACAAAAAATGTAGCTTTAACTCCATGACGATTTAGAACCTCGATGATGTGGTCGGTATAACCATTCTCATAACCCAAATCAAAGGTTAATACTACTTCTTTTTTTCCCGTGGGAATCCGATATAATACACCATATTTTCTTAAAGTTTCCTCTTGTTCCAGCGTAATCCCTGGCCCTTGCTCATTCTGTGATTTTTTAAAACCCCAGGCTAAAGGTTTGTTAGAAAGATTTACTGCCGGCAGAGACATCTTCTCAGCTGAATTCGATTTAGTTATGGGTTTAGTTTTTGCAATAGGAGTTGCTTTCTGGCTTAGAAACCAAATTATCCCGGTAAAGCCTATAACAAATGCAATTATATACGCTATCTTTTTCATTTATATCACCTCATAACTAATTATTCCCCCTTTTGCAGCTACCATACATAAAAAAGGCCGCCAGGCGGCCTTAAAATCAGTTTTTCCTCATATCCTCAATTAATTCTTTATATACGCGATCGATATTTTCGAGAAACTTCTCCTTACAATCGGCACAAACACACCAGCAAGCCCTGTCCTCTTTGTTTTCCTCAGTCAGCGTCAAGGTACACATTAACTCCGCATCTACCTCTCTCCCACAAAGTTCGCAGGACGAACACTTAAACATATTCTTCCCCCCATAGTTGTATTTTTTTATATTCTACCAGAGTTTGCCGTCTAAAAACAAGTGATAATTTTCGAAAAACCTATTGACATTTACATTGTCATGTAGTATCTTATCAAGTGTCCTCGCCACGCGGTGAACTCAAATGGCGTCTTGACAACATAAAAGATTGATGCTAAGATATTTTCCAGTGAAATGGAGCCGTGGTCTAGTCTGGTCTAGGATGCCTGCCTGTCACGCAGGAGGTCGCGGGTTCGAATCCCGTCGGCTCCGCCAGTTTCAAATCATGCCACGGTAGCTCAGTTGGTAGAGCAGAGGACTGAAAATCCTCGTGTCGGCGGTTCGATTCCGTCCCGTGGCACCAGCATGCGGAAGTGGCTCAGTGGTAGAGCATCGCCTTGCCAAGGCGAGGGTCGCGGGTTCGAATCCCGTCTTCCGCTCCAGTCTTTGCGGAGAGATGGCCGAGTAGGTCGAAGGCGGTCGCCTGCTAAGCGACTATACGGGCTAAAACCCGTATCGAGGGTTCGAATCCCTCTCTCTCCGCCACTAGCGCCCGTAGCTCAGTGGATAGAGCGCAGGTCTCCGGAACCTGGCGCGTAGGTTCGATTCCTACCGGGCGCACCATAGTATGGGTGTAAAATATGCCACTATAGCTCAGTAGGTAGAGCGCATCCTTGGTAAGGATGAGGTCACCGGTTCAATCCCGGTTAGTGGCTCCACTCTATCACCTGCCGAAGTGGCGGAATTGGCAGACGCACCAGACTCAAAATCTGGCGTGGTTACCCCACGTGCGAGTTCGAGTCTCGCCTTCGGCACCAGTTTTAATATGGCAGTGTAGCTCAGGGGCTAGAGCAATCGGTTCATACCCGATGTGTCGTAGGTTCGAATCCTACCACTGCTACCAGCATGCGGAAGTGGCGGAACCGGCAGACGCGCACGTTTGAGGGGCGTGTGGGGAAACCCGTGAGGGTTCAAGTCCCTCCTTCCGCACCAACATGGTGACCGTCGCCAAGTGGTTAAGGCACAGGGTTGTGGCCCCTGCATGCGTGGGTTCGACTCCCATCGGTCACCCCATCTTATGCCGGAGTGGCGGAACAGGCAGACGCACGGGACTTAAAATCCCGCGGGCCAAAAGCCCGTACCGGTTCAAGTCCGGTCTCCGGCACCACCCCTTCCCTCTTACCTAAACTGCGAAACCCCTGCCGGATAAGCAGGGGCTTTTAATATATTGCTTAATGAAAGAAAGCGGCTACAAGGCCGCTTTTTCTAATTAAGGGCAACAGTCACAGGGCTGGCTAAAGCCCGCACAGCCACCGGGCTGAGTGGGCTCTGGTAGTTCAATGCACTGTTCAGTACATACTGGCAGGCAAACGATAGCATTTGCATCGGCTTCAGCAAAGATCTTCTTTTGAACTTCGACATGAATAGCATTGACAGGAGCATTATTAATTTGAATTACTGTAAATACAGCTTTACAACAACGTATATCTTCGATTATGCCACATACATTAAATTCTGGTGGGGTACAAACAATACAGCCGCCTGGCACAACATTGGCTGGTATGCAGACAGTAACGTTAAATGTACCAGTTGCCATTCCAATTCCACCAGAATAAGTAAACACGACTGTAACCGTATACTGTACTTTTAAACAAAACTCTAACCCATCATAAGTCGCTTCAGTAACGCTGACATTGGCAACTCCACAGTGAATTGGACAGGCATCATCAGGAATTGGCTGTCCTTCATTAAATGTTGTCAAATCATGTTCATTACACTCACATCCCCGGGCCCAGGCACATACTTTCCGCATAATGACCGGGATACACTGAGTAGCTGGAACCTGACGTTCGCTCATTATATATACCTCCTTTTGCCTAATCACTCGTTCCTATACCAAAATATGCTGGAAAAAAAGAAAAGTGCCGCCTAACAGCAGCACTGTTAAAAATGCACCCCGTTCCCATTTATTCCTGGGCAAAATGCTCGGTAAACATCATGCCATAGGGACCGCCTTTAATGATCCCTACACCATAGTGAGTATATTTAGGATTGAGAATATTGGCCCTGTGGCCAGCACTATTCATAAAATTATTATGGGCTCTCTCCGTAGCCCAGGTACCTGCTATGTTCTCCCCTGCTGCCAGATATTTCACGCCAACGGCCCCCATCATGGCCCATGGAGCGCCATATACAGGTGAGATATGGCCAAAATAGTTGTTTTTAATTAAATCGAGACTTTTTAGCCGGGCGGTAATCGTCAGACGATAATCGAATTTTAGCGGGGCAATCCCTACTTTCACCCGTTCTTGATTAATTAACTCCAGGAGTTTTTGTTCATCCTGGGTTAGGGGATAAAGTACCCTGGATACATCCAGCTTACTCCCTGCTGGTGCAAGAAAACCGTTATTTGCTTGTGTTACTGCTGGACTAGGAACAGTATTTTGCACAATCGAAGGTGCAGGAACAGCAGCGTTATTCTGATTAATTAAGTACGAAATAACCCTGCTATCAGCAACCCCATTAGGATAAACTCCCATTTGTTTTTGAACTGCTTTTACAGCAAGATAGGTAGTAAAGTCAAAATATTCATCAGGGGTTTTGGTGAAAAAGCCTTTGTCCACTAATAATTGTTCCAGAACTTTTATTTCCGGTGCATTTTGATAGATGCGATAAGGTGCATTGGCCGTTAAAATTTCCAAATCATTAGCCCAGGCTACTGAGGAAAACATAAGCAGGCTTATCAAGATTGCTACGATTAATTTACTAATTTTTTTCATAAAATACCCCTCCTTAATGTATGTTTTATATATTCTTCATCAAGGAGGGGATTCCTTTCAGTAATTTTTAGCAGCAAAGGTATTGAATTGCCAGTTGAATCTCGGGCTGCTCAGAAAGGGATTGAATTTTTTCCCACTGGTCTTCACCCTCCACCCAGGGCACAAGGAAAACGGGTATATTGCTTAAATGTTCTTTAATATATTGTTTGTTCATTTCAGCTAGTTCTTGATTGCTAGGCGTGGCTCCTGAAAGTATGATCGCTGCTACTTCTAGCTGTCTATTTTGTATCGCCTCCACTGTTAAGAGAGTATGGTTAATCGTCCCAAGGGCTGCTCTTCCGATAACAATCACTGGAGCTTTCAACTCACTGGCCCAATCAGCGACCAGTTGCCCGGGAAAATAAGGTACCAGCCATCCCCCTGCCCCTTCCACAAATAATATATCAAACTTACCTCGTAATTTGTCGATTTCGTTGATTATTTCCATTTTATCTATGAATGCTTCATGCTTATTGATAGCAAAAGCAGGAGCAATTGCTTCCAAAAAACTGTAAGTTAGGACTTCTTGCCCTTCCAAACCGGAAATTCTAGTGAGTATGCCGGCATCACTTGCTGACCACTCATCAACCCCGGATTGCAATGGTTTATATCCTCCTGCTTCCATCCCCCTTTTTCGCATTGCCCTAATCAGGCTAGCGGTAATTAAAGTTTTGCCGACTTCGGTATCTGTCCCGGTTACAAAAAACACTTTCCCCATTATATCACCCCTATCTGTTTCCCCGACTCATAAAGGGCTTGCAACAGCATCTCTATATCGCTGTCACTATGAGTCGCCATCAAAGTCACGCGCAACCGACTGCTGCCATCTGGTACAGTTGGTGGTCTCACTCCAGGAGCAATAATACCTCTCTTAAACAGTTCCCGGGCCAACTGCATGGTCTTGGCTGAGGAACCGATAATAATAGGTATAATCGGTGTAATGCCATCTGGGACATCGTAACCCAGCTTCCTTATCTGGGCTCTGACTTCTATCGCCAGATACCGTAATCGATTGCGGCGCCAGGCCTCGACTTTAATTAGTTTCACAGCCTGCAAAGCCGCCCCTACAACGGCTGGAGGTAAGGCAGTGGAAAAAACGAAAGAGCGACATTTATTGATTAGATATTCCTTTACAATGTTTCTTGTAGCCACAAATCCTCCCTCAGCAGCCAGGGCCTTGCTTAAAGTACCCATATGTAACAAAACCTCTTCCGGTGAAAGGGAATATTCTGCCACCGTTCCAGAACCATCAGGCCCCAAGACCCCGGTACCGTGGGCGTCATCTACCATTAACATGGCTCCATATCGCTGACAGCTCTTGACAATCTCAGGCAAAGGGGCTAAATCACCGTCCATACTAAAAACTCCATCAGTAACAACCAGTATCCGTCTGTACAACTTATAGTTCTCTTTTAGCAGCTGCTCCAGGTGTTTATAGTCATTGTGTTTATAAATAACTACCTTAGCCTTACTCAACCGGCAGCCATCAATTATACTGGCATGATTGAGTTCATCACTTATAATCAAGTCTTCTTTTCCTACCATGGTAGAAATAATCCCTATATTGGCCATATAACCTGTACCAAAAAGCAAAGCATTCTCCTGCTTTTTTAACTCAGCCAGAGCCTGTTCTAGTTGTCCCTGCAAAGCATTGGCTCCATAAAGCAGCCGGGATCCACCTGTACCAGTACCATACTGGCGTACAGCCTCCTGACAGGCATTGACTACTTTCTCCTCTGTTGTCAAACCCAGATAGTTATTAGAACAAAAGAGCAGTTTTTCGCCATCAGCAGTCTGCACATGCGGTTGGGCAGCACTATAAAGGGGTTTAATCTCTCTGTATAATTCCCTCTCTCTAAGTAAGGCTAGTTCTTGCTCTATCCATTCCATTCACATCATCTCCTAGCCTTCAGTAACCTGAATGATACTGGCCTTTATAATTTCTAACATCTCCTGCAGCTGTTCATCATTGGAGACCAGTGGCGGCATAAAAACGATATTGTTGCCTAAAGGTCTAGTAATCAGACCCTTTTTTCGTGCTGCCAAACAGGTTTTAATTCCCATCTTCTCCTGCCAATCATAGGGTTCTTTCGTCAGTTTATCCCGAACCAGTTCAATCCCAACCATCAGACCCGCCTGTCGGATATCCCCGACATGGGGCAGTTCATTGAATTCGGCCAAGACCTTTTTAACTACTCCAGCTTTTCTTGCTGCTTCAGTTACCAAATTATGCTTTTTCAGTAATTCCAGGCTGGCCAGGGCCACAGCACACCCCAACTGATTTCCTGTATAGGAATGGCCATGGAAGAAGGTTTTCATTTCAGCATAGTCACCATAAAAAGCGTCATAGACTTTTTGGGTAGCCAGGGTTACAGCTAAAGGCATATACCCACCTGTCAGGCCTTTGGAAATGGCCATCAAGTCAGGGGACACACCATCATGATTAACTGCCCACAGTGCCCCGGTACGCCCAAATCCGGTGGCAACTTCATCGCAAATCATTAAAACATCATATCGATCACATAATTCCCTTACTTTTTTCACATAACCGGGCGGCTGAGTGATCATACCAGCAGCTCCCTGAATTACGGGTTCAATTACACAACCTGCCAGTTCATGGGCATGTTCGGCAAAAGCTTTTTCCAGAGCCTGTTCACATTCCTTCTCGCATTGACCAGCCTTTGCTCCAAAGGGGCAACGGTAACAATAAGGAGCAGCCACCTTTATCGTAGGAAATAACAGGTCCCTGTACGTGCCATGGTATAGATCAATTCCCCCCACACTAACAGCTCCAATGGTATCACCATGATAAGCATTCATCAGGGTTAGAAATTTGTTTTTCTCCGGTCTTGGATTTGGACACTGCCGCCAGTAATGAAAGGCCATTTTCACCGCAACTTCGACAGCAGTAGAACCATTATCGGAGTAAAAAACCTTGACTAAACCTGGAGGAGCAATTTCCACCAGTTCGCGAGCCAGCAGGGTTGCTGGAATATTACCATAACCCAGGTAACTACTATGGGCGATCTTCCCTAATTGATCAATAATAGCATCATTCAGCTCTTTTACATTATGTCCATGAATATTAACCCAGATAGAGGAAAAAGCATCATAATACTCCCGACCTTCGGTATCGTACAGCTTTACTCCTTCCCCTCTGGCAACTATTATAATCTCTTCTTCCAGCCAGTCCTTCATTTGGGTAAAAGGATGCCAGACATACTGTTTATCCCACTGAGCCAGTTGATCATAGGAATAGGTCATTGCACTACTCCTCCTTTTGCAAAATCGGTACGCCTCCAATCAAGCAGGGTACTTCTCGAAGCCAGTGTAGCACTGACTCTATCTGCTCCTCTTTCTCGATCCAGAATACCCTGCCTCCTCCTTTTCCTATGGGCTTAAAGTTAGGCAAACGACAATATCCCAATCTGGATGAAGCTACATAGCCGGTGGTATATTCAGGGTTATCAGACCAGCACAGTTCCGCCACTATCCCCGGACAGGCATTTACTTTACTGGCCAGAGCCAGGGCCTCGCTTAACCGCGTGTTAATCAGGCCAGCGCAGGTGAGCATTTCCCGTAACTGCTGATAAGTTATCTGGTTCCAGCCAAATTTGGTCGCCCTGACATTTTCCCTTACAACCCGGTTAGAGTCCAGTGCTACCACCCAGGCTCCCCGTATATCCTGAGGAGGATTTTCCAGCAGCTGAAAGGCGGAGTTAATCTGTCGCTGTGTAATTCCGTTTCGGCCCAGCAATTCAGTTGCGAGTTTTCGAGCATCAACCGTAGTTGCAGGGTAAAATAACTTAACTGGCAGTAGCGAAACTTCTTGTACTCTTTCATCAATTTTTTCAACAGTGATCTGAAGAAAGTCCCATTTCCCTTTTTCATGGTTACTGGCTTTTTGCCAGAAGTAAAAAAGGCGGTCTTCAATTTCTGTTTCTGGCACCAGATCTTCAGCTCCGGATATGTGCCTTCCGCCCTTTTCATGAGGCCCTCCAGCAGCTGCCCGCATACGAATTGAATACCAGTTCATCAGAGGTTCACCTCAGATTTTCAGGCCTAAATCCTTGATCATCTGCAAATCCGTTTCTACTTCTCTGCCCTGGGTTGTCAGATAGTGACCAATCAGCATGCCGTTCAAGCCCGCCATCAGCCCCAATGCTTGCATGTCCCGCAAATTCACTTCCCTGCCACCGGCATATCTAATGTTTTTGGTCGGTAAGATAAAGCGGAAAATGGCAAAAGTTTTAATTACCTCTAAGGGTGACATAAGGGGTCGTCCTTCCAGTTTGGTGCCTTTAATAGGATTGAGAACATTAATGGGTATAGCGTCTACATCCAGTTCTTTTAATGTAAAAGCAAATTCAATTCTCTGGGCCATCGATTCCCCCATACCGATAATGCCTCCACAACAAACTTCCATCCCCGCCTTTTTTACATTTTTAATGGTAGCGATTCTCTCTTCATAAGTATGAGTAGTGACAATTTGGGGGAAGAAACTGCGAGCTGTTTCCAGATTATGATTATAACGGGTAACCCCAGCTTCCCTGAGCATCTGGGCCGCCTTTTCGCTTAATGTACCCAGGCAGGCACAAAGTTGTAAACTGATTTCTTGACGCAACCGTCTATAAATATCCAGTATCTTTAAGAAGAGCGGATCATTTTCATCCATTCCCAATCCAGCTGTAACCAAGTCGAAGTGGTGAGCACCAGCTGCTTCCATTGCTTTAGCTTTGGCAATTATCTCTTCTTCATTGAGCATCTCTACCGGAGTAATGTTGGTATGATGATGGGCAGATTGAGCACAAAAGGCACAGTCCTCTGAACATCTTCCGGTTTTTACGCTGATGATAGAACAGAGATCCACCTTATCCCCGGCGAACTTTTCCCTGATTTTGGCTGCCATGGCAGCCAGTACTTGAATGTCTGCCCCTTCTGCCCGGGCAAGTTCCATCGCTTCCTCAAAAGAAATTTCCTGACCATCTAATACCTTTTTGGCTAATTCAATAATCCGGTTAAACATCCAAGAACCCTCCCTTTCTCTTTACTGTTATATTAAAGGGTGAAACCGGATATGTCAACCTGTTTTCAAAATATAGTTAACAAAAAACCACCCGCCGAACTGCGGGTGGTAAAAGCTTATCTTCCTTTTCTTTCGAAAGGCTCCCCTAGAGCTGCAGGCGGGGTGGCCCGGCCGATAACTCCAGCTAGAGCAATCATAGTGATGATATAAGGTGTAATCTGGACCAATTCGGTCGGGATAGAATAACCTTGCAAGCGTTGCTGCAAAGTATCAGTAAAGCCAAATAATAAACTGGCCCCAAAAGCACCAAAGGGTGTCCATTTACCGAAGATCAGGGCTGCCAGAGCTATAAAGCCACGACCAGCAGTCATGTTCTTAACAAAAACATTCAGCTCCCCGATGGAAAGGCTGGCTCCTGCCAATCCAGCCAGAGCACCACTGATAATAACAGCGATATAGCGAATTTTAGGAACACTAATACCCAGTGTATCAGCAGCTTTGGGATATTCCCCTACCGAACGCAATCTTAAACCGAAAGGAGTATAGTACAGCAAATAATGAGTAACTACAAGTACAATTAAACCGAAGTAAACGACAGGGTTAAAAGGTCCCCAACTGGGCAGCTTATTAACCTGCGGAGTTGTCCCTGCTACATTGAAAATTACCTGGAGCAGAAATAGAGTCGCCCCAACCGCTAGCAAATTTATAGCTGTACCGCTAACAACCTGGTTTGCCCTATATTTAATAGAAACAACAGCATGAATCAGGCCCATGATAGCCCCTACCAGAACAGCGCCGAACAGACCAATCCAGGCACTACCGGTAAAATAAGAGAACACTACTGCTGCAAAGGCACCTGAGAGCATCATACCTTCCAGGGCGATATTTACAACCCCGGAGCGCTCAGAGTAAAGGCCTCCTAAAGCTGCAATCAACAAAGGGGTCGCCGCTATTAATGTCGCTCTAATGATATCCCAAATGGTAGTCAAGTCCATTAGGCTTCGCCTCCCTTTAGCTTCGGCAGGAAGCTTCTTACAATCTGATCAGCAGCAACAAAGAAGATTATAATGGCTTGAATTACAACGATCAGGTCAGCAGGTACTCGTGTTGCCATATTCATGTATTGGCCACCATTCGCCAGAGCTCCGAAAAGCAGGGCAGAAAACAATACTCCTACCGGGTGATTCTTGCCCAGCAATGCTACTGCAATCCCCTCGAAACCATAGCCAGGCGAGAAATTGGAAATATAGGCCCGGTGGAAACCGAGTACCCGTTCAGCTCCGGCTAAACCAGCCAGTACGCCAGAAATAGTCATGGCAAGGATAATCATTTTCTTAACATTGATACCACCATATTCAGCAGCCAGGGGGTTCAAGCCTACCGCTCTAATTTCATAACCGGTTACAGTCTTCCAGAGCAAATACCATACCACCACCAGAGCCACCAGAGCTAAAAAGAAACCCACATTCATCTTAGAACGAGTCCAGTTGTTGGTCAGCTCCTGGATTGTAGCTAACGCTGCCGAAGGGGCAACATCAGGAGTACGGGGGACCTGTCCGGGAGCCTGAAAAATTTTTACATAATAGGCAGCAATACCGTAAGCAATATAGTTCATCATAATGGTATTAATAACTTCATGCACACCCAGTTTCGCTTTCAAATAACCGGGAATCGCCGCCCAGATACCGGCAGCAGCCATCGCTGCTAGAATTGCAACAATGGCATGAATAGGGCCAGGAAGAGAAATGGCAAAACCAACATAGGCCGCCGCTGCAGCAGCTATATACATCTGTCCTTCTACACCTATATTAAACAAACCGGTACGAAACGCAAATGCTACAGCTAAACCGGTAAAAATCAGCGGAGTAGAACGGGCCAGAGTGTTAAAGAAACGGTGTTTATCCCCAAACGCTCCCTGAATCAAAGCTCCATAGGCCTCCAGCGGATCTACTCCAATTGCCAGCATAATTACTGCGCCCACCAGTCCAGCTAGCAGGATTGCCCCAACTGGTACCAGCCATTCTAGAAACCGCTTCATTGCAGCCCCTCCTTTACGCCTGCCATCAAGAGACCAAGTTTTTCTTCGCTGGCATCTTTGGCATCAAGTATATCCATGATTTCACCCTCAAACATTACTGCAATTCGGTCACTCAAGGCCAGAATCTCCTGCAGTTCAGCAGAAACCAGCAAAACGGCAGCACCATTATCCCTTGCTTCGATAATCCTCTTATGAATGAATTCAATCGCACCGATATCCACACCACGGGTAGGTTGGGCAGCAATCAACAATTCGGGATTTTGATAAAACTCCCGCGCAATAATTACTTTTTGCTGGTTTCCTCCGGAAAGAGACCTGGCCATAGCCTGTGGCAGACGGGGCCGCACATCAAAGGCTGGAATAAGGTTTTCGGCATGGGCCTGAACAGCTTTTTCATTTATACCATACCAGGCAGAAAAAGGAGCCCGGTGCTGATAGCCCAGGATCAAGTTATCGGCAATAGTATAGTCCAATTCCAAGCCTCTTTTATTCCTATCTTCAGGTATGTGGGATATACCTGCATCTTTCACTGCCCGGGGAGATTGATTGGTAATCTCCTGCTCCTTAAAGAATACTTTACCATTGGTAGCCTTTCTTAAACCGGTAATAACTTCGATAAGTTCAGTCTGGCCATTACCGGCAACACCAGCAATACCCAGTACTTCGCCTTTTTTCAGCTCGAAAGAAATTCCTTTTAAGGCAGGTAATTTCCTATCATTCAGCGCTTCCAGATTTTCAACTCTGAGAATAGTCTGTCCAACTTTTGCCTCAGTTTTAGGCACTTTCAGGATTACTTCCCGGCCCACCATCATGCGGGCTAATTCATTTTGATTGGTCTGGGCAGTGGCAACCGAGCCAACAGTACGTCCAGCCCGTAGAACGGTAACATTATCGGTAATTTCAATAACTTCATTGAGTTTATGAGTAATAAAGATAATGGTTTTACCCTGAGCAGTCAGGTTTTTCATGATCCGGAACAATTCCCGCACTTCCTGGGGAGTTAAAACAGCTGTCGGTTCGTCCAGTACCAGTATTTCCGCTCCCCGATAAAGGGCCTTGATAATTTCAACCCGCTGTTGCATCCCTACGGAGATATCCTGTATTTTGGCCTGCGGATCTACCAGCAAATTATATTGTTTGGAGATTTCTTCAACCTCGCGGATTGCTCTCTCCATGTTCAGCATAATGCCTTTTTTGGGTTCTGAACCCAGGACAATATTTTCCGTAACTGTAAGGGTTGGCACCAGCATAAAGTGCTGGTGAACCATACCAATACCCAGCTTAATAGCCGCAGTAGGGCTATCAATGGTGACTTTTTGTCCATTGAGCAATATTTCTCCGCTATCCGGTTGATATAACCCATAGAGAATACTCATCAGGGTGGACTTACCTGCACCATTTTCTCCAACCAGAGCGTGGATTTCCCCTTTTTTTATCGCCAGGTTTACATTATCGTTAGCGATAACTCCAGGGAACTTCTTGGTAATATTACGCATTTCCAGAATATAGGTCATAGAGCTGCCTCCTTCGCTAAAGAGGGTGCTGTTTGGTAACAGCACCCTCTCTCCTATTCATTTACTTGGCAGTTGGGTCTTTGACAGTGATTTCGCCTTTTGCAATCTTTTCTTTAGCATCATTTACAGCTTTTACAACATCATCAGGAATAGCTTTCTTCATATCTTCGATTTTCTTGATAGCAGCGGCATCATTTTTAACCCCTTCTTTTTCAACGGGCTCAACGTTGCGCAGATCGGTCAGGCCAACGCCATCTTCTTTTACACCGAAAACTTTATTACCAGCGGTGAACTTGCCATCCAGAGTGTCTTTTACTACCTGGAAGACAGCCACGTCTACCCGCTTCAACATAGAAGCCAGGATAGTACCAGGTTTAATCCAGTTCTGGTTGGAGTCTACACCAATAGCGAATTTGCCCTTTTCAGCCGCAGCCTCAAATACCCCTTGACCAGTACCACCAGACGCATGGTAAATAATGTCAGCACCATTGTTGAACTGGGTAGTTGCCAGAGCTTTACCTTTTACAGGGTCATTGAAAGCCTCACCAGTTGTACCAGCGTAAGCGGATTGTACTTTTACATTTTTGCCAAAGTTTTTGTTAACATATTCTACCCCTTGCCTGTAGCCTTCTTCAAACTTGTGAATCAAGGGGAAGTCAGCACCACCAACAAAACCGACATTACCGGTTTTTGACATCATAGCAGCCAGAACGCCAGCCAGGAAGGAACCTTCATGCTCCTTGAAAGTCAAAGAAGCTACATTGGGCTTGTCTACTACTTCGTCAATCAGAGCAAATTTTACATCTGGAAATTCAGTAGCGACCTTTTCCAAAGAGGTCTTCATCAAGAAGCCGACACCGATAACCAGATCATAACCGTTTTCGGCCAGGAAGCGCAGTGCTTCTTCATCAGAAGCCATTTCTTTGGGTTCAATGTATTTATATTCGATACCCAGTTCTTGTTTGGCTCTTTCCAAACCAGCAATAGCAGCGTCGTTAAAAGATTTATCACCTTTACCACCAGTAGACAGTACGATCCCTACTTTGATGCCTTTTGCTTTTGGAGCTTCTCCGGTAGGTGCTTTTTCTTCAGTCTTCTTGGCACAACCAACGCCGACCAGAGAAACTGCCATAATCATGATGGCCAGCAACAGCAAGGAACGGTGCTTACGGAACAGCTGATACATTTTAATCACACATATCCCTCCCAAATTTTTAAGGTAATTCCGGAACCACACATGCAATCGTTTGCGCTCCTCTCGCCTCCCTTCAAACAGTTGAAGAAAAGAAATAATTATTTTCTTTTTCTGATAACCTTAAAGTTGAAGAAATCAGGGCGGAAATAGTTTTCACAGTAAAATATCGGGACCCCGCTACGATCAAAGTGAATTTGTTTTAGTAATAGTAAGGGACTGTTTTTGCGAATGTGCATGAGCTTGGCCATGTTTTCGTCAGCATTTATCGGTACAATTTGAGCTATCGCCTGTTCTATGTAGATACCCAGTTGAGATTCCAGCAAGCTAAAGAGTGAACCATCCCAGCTGGCATTCTCAGGCAAGCGTTCTGTATATATTTTGGGAATGTAGTCGATACAATATACTGCCACCTTATTATCCGCTGTTCTAAGGCGGGAAAGCTTGAGTAGCTCTGCGCCCACAGGTAAATTGAGGGCTTCGGCCATGCTTTTATCGGCTTGAGCTTGTTCCAGTCCAACTATAATAGAGCCTGCTTTCTGGCCTAATTTTTCAATGCTTTCTGTGACACTGAAAAGCTCCTCAATCCCTCGTTCTACCAGGGCCCGGGGCTGATTAACAAAAGTCCCAATTCCCTGTTTTCGGGTTAATACCCCTTCTTCTTCCAAAACTCGCAAGGCTTCTCTTAGAGTAGCCCTGCTCACTCCGAATAAGCGGGCTAATTCCGCTTCAGGAGGTAACTGTTCTCCTGCCTGGTAGCTACCATCAGCAATCATTTTTTCCAGTCTTTCTTTGACCAGCAAATATAGCGGTCTATTATCCTGTCTAACCTGCATAATGTTATCCCCCTGTTCCGCCTGACTGACGTTAGAGGTCAGACATCTGATTTTATTTTAATATGACTTTGGCTATTTGTAAACTATTTTTTTAGAGAATCCAAAAAATTATCCAGCTGCTCTTTCGAAAGCAAGACGGTGCGCGGCTTACTGCCCTCGTGAGGTCCTACCACACCAATCTGTTCCAGTAAGTCCACTAACCGGGCTGCCCGGGCATATCCCACCCTCAGACGCCGTTGTAGCAAAGATGCTGAGGCCTGACCATGCTCAACTACCACCCTGACTGCCTGAGGTAACAGATCATCGTCTATATTCTCCGGGCCCGCTGTTGTGTCTTCCGGTAAATTGATTACCTCTTCATTAAAAATCGGAGCTCCCAGAGTTTTCAGGTGACTAACAATCAGTTCTATCTCCTCTTCTCCAATATAGGCGCCCTGAACCCTAATCGGCTTATTGGCTCCAATCGGATAATACAGCATATCCCCTCGCCCCAGCAGTTTTTCCGCCCCGGCCATATCCAGAATAGTCCGGGAATCGATCTGGGATGAAACAGCAAAGGCGATGCGTGAAGGAACATTCGCCTTGATTAAACCGGTAATAACATCCACAGAAGGCCGCTGGGTAGCAATTACCAGATGAATACCAGCCGCCCGTGCCATCTGAGCGAGGCGACAAATAGCATCCTCTACATCGGCAGGCGCCACCATCATCAAGTCAGCCAGCTCATCAATAATTACAACGATATAGGGCAATGGTTTCTGGTTTTGTTTTTGCAACCAGTTGTTGTAGCCTTCGATATTTTTTACTTTGGCCTCAGCGAAACTGGTATAGCGTTTTTCCATTTCCATTACCGCCCAGCGCAAGGCACCTGCAGCTTTTTTTGGATCCGTAACCACTGGAGCCAGCAGATGCGGAATGCCATTATAGATGGATAATTCCACCATTTTAGGATCAATCAGCATGAACTTGACTGTTTCTGCCCCCGATTTATATAGAATACTGGTAATAAGACTATTAATGCAGACAGATTTTCCTGAGCCCGTAGAACCAGCTACCAAAAGATGGGGCATCTTGATCAAGTCAGCCACCACCGGTTGACCAGCGATGTCCTTCCCCAGAGCCACAGTGAGAGGCGATGGACTGTTCTTAAACTGAGGACTTTCAATTACTTCTTTTAAAAACACAGGGGCAGGAGTTTTATTGGGCACTTCAATTCCTACTGCTGCCTTGCCGGGGATGGGTGCTTCAATTCTCACCTGTGCTGCTGCCAGGGAAAGGGCAATATCATCAGCCAGGTTGACTATCCGGCTAACTTTAATTCCAGGGGCAGGTTGAATTTCGTAACGGGTGATAGTTGGGCCTACGCTGACCTGCTGAACTTTTGCCTTTACCCCGAAGTTATCCAGGGTTTGTTCTAGCAAAGCAATATTTTTATTAATTTCATCCTCTGACAGGGTGAAATTGCTATTTGCTGGTGCTCGTAACAATTCGATATCCGGCAAGGCCGCACTTTCAGCTCTTTTGCTGTCTGTGTCAATTTCTGCAGTAATGATAGGTTCAGGCGGATTGCTAACAACCTCTGTTCTTACCAGAACCTGCTCTTTTTCTGCAGACTTTACTTTAGTACTCGTTCTGGTCCTGGTTTTTCCTTCTTCTCTGGGCTTCTGGCGGGATGAAACTAATCTGGTCATTATTCCTGTTAAAACTTCCTTTGTCCTGGAATAGAGCCAGCGTAGCCCGCTGCTGGCCGAAACTTCTGAAATTATTAATACCCCTGTCAAAAATAAAGAAATGATAATAACATAACTACCAGCCTTACCAAAAAGTTTCAGCAAAATCCAGCTAAAAGCTGCTCCCAGAAGTCCTCCTCCAAGCCCACCGCTGGCATAAGCAAAAAACCCTTCCGCAGGAATATCCATATGCAAATAGGCTAAAACGCTAAGCAATACCAACCCGGCGCCAGTAAGCCTCTTCTGCCATGCCGCCTGAGCCCAGTAAAACAGGCGATAAAAACCAATATAAAATAAAAAAAAGGGAAAAAACCATACACCTTCACCGAACAAGGAAAAAAGAAACTTGCGCATATAGATGCCCAGCAGGCCAATTTGGGCAGCGGATTTTTCTAAAATAATCAAAAAAGTTAAAATAGCCAGGGCTATCCATCCTATCCCCTTAAGCTCGTTTTTAAATCTCGTACTGGTTTGGCTTGGTTGTACCTTAGGCACACAATCACCTCCAACTGGAGTTTATTTATTCCACACCCCTCCGCGGTTTTCCTGCAAAGAAAAACCCCCAATGAGGGGGATTAAAATTTGCCAAACCACTGGGCAATCACTATGCTGATCCCTAAAAACCAGGTGTAGTAGGAAAAATATTTTAGACTCCGGTTCTGGATCAAGGCTATCATCCAGCGCACAGCTAGATACCCTGAGATAGCTGCCAGCAAGGTTCCGGCCAGCATCGGCCCTATTTCCATCCCCGCCTGATTTATCCCAGTTTTAGCTAAATCCTTCACCTGCAATACTACTGCTCCTAAAATGGCAGGAATAGATAAAAGGAAAGAGTAGCGAGCAGCAGCATTTCGTTTTAAACCGACAAATAGAGCTCCCGCAATAGTAAGTCCTGAGCGGCTAATAGCTGGAAGGATAGCAACACCCTGTAACAGACCTACTACAATCGCGTCAAAAATAGTCATATCATCCAAGCGTTTATAGCCCTCGCGAAATCTTTCAGCCAGCCAGATAACCAGACCGGTGGCAATGAACTCATAACCCAGAGTACTGCCACTGGCAAATAATTCTTCAAAAAGATCCTTGAAAAGCAAAGCGATTATTACTGTAGGTAATGTTCCCCAGAAGAGCAACCAGGTTAGCCGTTGCCAAGGTCGTCGTAATAAGGAAATAATATCTTCCCAAAAATAAACAACTACGGCTACAAGGGTGCCCAGGTGCAATAATGTATCCAGTAATAAGCCAGCTTCCTTAATACCCATCAATTTTTGCACTAGCACCAGATGTCCCGAGGATGATATGGGAAGAAACTCTGTTAACCCTTGAATAATACCTAGAATAATAGCCTCAATATAACTCATTTTCCTGCCTCCCAGTCTAATAATGACATTACTTTGTTATTATAACAACAATCACCCCCTTTAGCAATTAGCTAAAGGGGGATCAACCAACCTTCCGGGAGCAAAATTAGGGTTAAGATAGTCATCCAGGTTAGTACTAATTATTCGATAGACTTCAATTTTCCCATCCCGTAGCCTACCCTGCAGGATAAGATCTCCATATCTATACTCACTTACATCGCTTAAAAAAGAATAGTCAACAGGAAAAATTGCCTCTGGAGCAAGAGGAGTATATAATATCATTTAACTTCTGGCCTCCTTGATCATATCTTTTAGTTTAGCGAGGGCCTTACTTAATCCGCCTACCTCATCGATTAAACCAACTTCAACTGCCTCAGCCCCTATTAATACCGTCCCAATATCCCGGGCCAGTTCACCTGTTCGGAACATGAGCTCGCGAAATTTCTCGGGAGTAATCTTGGAATGTTTTGTTACAAATTTAACTACCCTATCTTGCATTTTATCCAGATATTCATAGGTCTGAGGAACCCCTATCACCAGTCCGCTCAAACGAATGGGATGAATGGTCATCGATGCCGTTTCTGCGATAAAGGAATATTTAGCCGCAACCGCTATCGGGGTCCCAATGCTGTGGCCTCCCCCAAGAACCAGGGATACGGTGGGTTTACTTAAACTTTCCACCATTTCAGCAATAGCCAGACCGGCCTCCACATCACCACCGATGGTATTCAATATTAACAGAATACCCTCTACTTCCGGGCTTTGCTCCAATGCCACCAACTGCGGTAATATATGCTCATACTTGGTGGTCTTATTTTGTGGAGGCAGCATCATATGTCCTTCGATCTGACCTACTATGGTAATACAGTGGATAGAACTTTTATTCACGGCGGGATTCTGGGGTTGTCCATATTCTTTTATTGGATTAAAAGTCTCTTTCCTGCTGGCTCCTGGTAAAGGCGCTGCCGGTTCAGGATTTACCGGTACTTCCGGTTCATTATCCTGGGTAAAGGTCTGTAAAGCCACGGCAGGCTCCCACCACTGCCAATGGTAGTTAGACATAAATTGCCCTCCTTTCTTCCTCTATGGTTTGCGATAAAAGCAAAAAAAATACACCTTCTGCTTGGTGGTAGTAAAAATGTAGATTTTTGTCGCTTTGTATACAGGATTTGCCAGCAGGAAATCAGGGAGATGCGAGGAATATGTCATAAAAAACCAGCAAGGGGGAGTTGTTTGTGAAAAAAGTCCTTATCTCTTTTTTGTTTGTGGTGTTTTTATTGCCAGCGACGCTGGTCTGGGCCTGGGAGGACCATATCATCCTGGGTCGTACCTATGATGGGGAGGTGGATACCACCCATACCATTCCCGGCTATTCCCTGGAGCAAATGCTGAAGTTTCTCTACTATGAGGCCAGCAATGTGGAAGAGATTCTGGCTATTGATGGAGTGCCCATCAGCAAGACTCCGTGGAAGAAGTACGGGGGGAAAATCAATCCAAAGGTGAAAAAGCCCGACCCAATTGATACTATGCCGAGGCCTATAAATGTGGCATTTTCTAATGGTCTATTTGTCTATTTTCCAGATCAGCGACCTGTTTTTTATAAAAACAGAGTTATGGTCCCACTTCGTGCTTTTGCTGAGGCATTAAGTGCAAATGTTTCTTGGAACCAGCAAGATCAAAGCATTAAAATACAGAAAGACAATACAATGATAGTTTTTAAAATCAATTCAAATATTATGCTTATTAATGGAATTGAAAAAAAGATGGATATCGCACCCTATATCCTTAACAAGCGAACCATGACGCCAGTTCGTTATATCTGTGAGGCGTTTGGATATCAGGTTAGCTGGGATAATAACGCTAAAATGGTGTTAGTCAATGTTGATGTTGATTTTGTTCCCGGAGGTTACGGCAATGAACAGTAAAAAAATAGCTTTGGTGCTGTTTTTAATCTTTTTGAGTTTTATAAGTAATTTTTCTTACGCAAATACTAATGTTGAACATAAAAATTCTTATATGTTCGGAAATTATCCTTCTAGAAATAGGATATTTAATGACCCCACCTTTCCGCCCATTACCACCCAGTGGGAAGTACAGCTAGCCCCGGCGGGCAAACCCGGTGAACCGCCAATCTTAGGCCAGCCCGTCATCCTCAGCCAGGAACAGAAAATCTACATCAAAGCCGGCCAGGAAATCCTGGCCTTAGACCTTAACAGCGGCCAGCTCCTCCAGCGCAAGCAGATTGAAACCACAGCCACCTTTCCTTCCATCTCCTCACCCACCTACAGGCAGGGCCGTCTTTTCTTTGGCACCAGAGCTAATGGCATCTATGCCCTTAGCAGCAATCTGGCCCAGACCCTCTGGCATCTGCCCCTGGAGAGCAAAGTTTCCTCCTCACCCCTGCTAGTGGACAACCTGGTCATCCTCGGGGCCACCGACCAGCACACCTATATCCTGGATCAGCATCAGGGTACCCAGGCTGGCAATTCCCCTATTTCCCAGCAAGGGGAAATCACCTCTTCCCCCTGCCTGTTTGGCAATGCTTTTGCTATCGGTGTGGATGGAACGGCTCTGAATGGCTCCGTCCAGGCCTATGACCTGCAGGGGAACAGGCTCTGGTCCTATAGCACCAAAACCGGGGTACCGGCTTCCATCGCCACCGATGGCAATTACCTTTATTTTTCCGATAAAAAAGGCCGCTTCTATGCCTTAAATGCTTGTACCGGCAGAAGACAGTGGTTGAATGAAAGTTTCTTTAAACCGGCCAATTTCATCAACAACTCCCCTGCCCTTTATCAAAACCGCCTCTATTTCGTTATTAACCAGTACAACGGCCAAAAAGCCAGAGTAGTTTGTCTCAACAGCACCAATGGCCTTCCCCTTGCCGGCTGGCTTCAGCGGGACCTGGCGGCGGATAGCTGGGTTTCGCCTATCATCTGGTCAGCTGCCAATTTGCTGCTGGTAGCAGATGACAGCGGTACTGTCTATGGCCTGGACCTCACAACCGGCCAGGAGCGGCCCTGGTATTATGACCGGCAACAGGGCAAGACCGTCAGCCGGGTTAACCTGGGAGCTCCGGTCACAGGGGAAATGGCTTTAGCAGGGGGATATTTGCTGGTAGCCACCCTGGATGGTAAGCTACACGCTTTCGGTAACCAGGACCTGCAAAACCTGATGGTCTCCGGTTTAACCAGCAGCAGCCAGGAGATAGAGAAAGGCAAGACCTATCAGACCCGGCTGCTGGTCAGTGCCCGCGATGTTAGCCGGCCGC